>NZ_JBFUKF010000088.1:0-16657 GCF_056400985.1 Mucilaginibacter sp. P4_G9
TCCTATAACATTTTCAAATTACCATTTTAAACAGCTTCTTACATTCAAAACTTCATTTTTATTATTCTTTTTTGAAGCTTAAATGAGTTGTTAATCAGCATGTACCAATTTTAAACCAAGCACTTCCATCTGATTTGCATTTCAATTTAACACCACTAACACATTTTTCGTCGCCAGGCTTACAAACATTTTCATCAAATTGAAGTCTGTCAATCTCAGATTGTTCAACTTCAATCTCTGCTTTTTTGTCTTCCTCGAAGAACCTAATTTTTACAAGCGCCATAATTGTCTGTTTTTAAATTATTAAAATATATTATTACGAATTTATAGACTTCATAACGTCAAACTTGCTTGACGTCGATTCCTGATTTTTTATACAAGTAACTTCTACTTGTAATTCTTTTTAAAGCTTTTGTAAGCTCTTGACCACTTGATGCAAGTCTGGAGGTATCATAAATAAATGGTCGTTATCATTTATTACGACTTTCCCCGTCAGTTGTATTAGGCTTTGATTTGCTTTAAAAATACTAACCTATAAACAGTTTAAAAGGTTACTTTATAAAAAGATTAAAGTATGCAAAAAAGCGCTGGGCTTAATGATTTGATTGACCTTGTTATGAAACAAATCTATTGGAGATAGTTGAGTAATAAAATAGCTATTTATAGCTATTTTATTACTCAACTATAATATGCTATTGAAGCCGCCGCCGATGCACGCATGCCGCGTGTACCCCACATGCAAATCACAATGCTATTGAAAAGCGCAAAAACTCACATTTACCTACAAATTCGCGTTAGGGGTTGCAGCGGATACCTGCCTCGCGCTTAAGGCCTGCGCAGTATGAGCGTAAAACCCGGCCCGCAGTCTTTAAATTCAAAAGTAAAAATTCAAAAGTCAAAAGGATTTGCATGTTGGGGACTTGTCCTGTGGGGTGCTAATCCGCGGGCCAGCGRATCAGTATGACTTGGGGGATGGGGCCGTGTGGTAAACAAAAAGCCTCGCGGAGTTTTTGGCTTCGGGAGGCTTTGATGTTTTGGGTAACTGATGTGCTGTGTCCTGTATAGTTCGCGATTGCTTCGTTCCTCGCAATGACATGGCGGGAGAGCGGTCGTGGTTATACATGGCGGCGAGGCCTTTGCCCGCGTGCTTCGACAGGCTCAGCATGACCGGCCCTTTTGCCATTCACCTTTCGTTATTCACCATTCACCATTCACTACTCACCACTCACTACTCACCTCAAGCCTACACCAAATACTCAAACAACGTTTGGTCCTTATTCAATTCAATTACTTCGAAACGGTGGGCTGCCATGCGGTTTAACAGGGCGGGGTAGTCGCTGGCTGATTTTAGTTCGATGCCTACCAGGGCGGGGCCGTTTTCTTTTTCGGTTTTTTTGATGAACTCGAAACGGGTAATGTCATCATGCGGACCTAACACGTTATTTACAAACAACTTTAACGCTCCCGGGCGTTGCGGAAAGCGGACGATGAAGTAATGTTTCAACCCTTCGTACAGCAGCGATTTTTCTTTGATCTCCTGCATGCGGGCAATATCATTGTTGCCACCGCTGATAACGCAAACTACCTTTTTGCCTTTTATTTTATCCTTACAGGCATCAAGTACCGCTACGGATAGGGCGCCTGCGGGTTCAACTACAATGGCATCCTCGTTGTATAGTTTTAGTATGGTGGTACAAACTTTACCTTCGGGTACCAGCAGCATTTCGTCGAGTACTTCGCGGCAAAGGTTGTAGGTGAGCTTGCCTACGCATTTTACGGCAGCGCCATCTACAAAACGGTTAATTTCTTTGAGTGCAACGGGGCCGCCCTGCTCCAAAGCCTGCAGCATGGATGGGGCGCCTTCGGGCTCAACGCCAATAAGGTGAATGCCCGGTACGTTTTGTTTAAGGTAGCTTCCGGTACCGGCTGCCAGGCCGCCACCGCCTATGGGCATAATGATGGCCTCGATATCGGGCAGGTCCTGTAAAATCTCAACGCCCACTGTTCCCTGGCCTTCAATGATGCGGTAATTATCAAAAGGAGGGATAAAGGTCATCTGGTGGGCTTCGGTATATATCAAAGCCTCACGCAGGCAATCATCAAAAGTATCACCGGTTAAAATGATTTCGATATTGCCTTTGCCGTGCATTTCTGTTTGGGTAACCTTTTGCTTGGGGGTAATTTCGGGCATAAAAATTACGCCTTTGGTACCCAGCCTGCTGCAGCTAAAAGCTACACCTTGCGCGTGGTTACCGGCGCTGGCACAAACTACGCCGCGGTCGAGCTGGTCCTGGGTTAGCTGACTTATCATGTTGTAGGCACCGCGTAATTTGTACGAGCGTACAATTTGCAGGTCCTCGCGTTTTAAATATATTTGGCACTCGTACTTTGCAGATAATCCGGCGTTGTACTCCAGTGGTGTGCGTTTAACAACCCCTTTCAGTCGTTCGTATGCCGAATCGAAATCGAGCAGGTTTTTAGTTTCGGTTTCCATTATTAATTTTTTACCAGCCTGTGGGCCATTAAGCCCTGCAGGTCTTCATCGTTTATATTAAGCTTGGCATCGGCAAGCGTTAAAAATTTACTGTATACCAGGGCCAGCTCTACTTTATCTAAGGTGAAACCCAGGCGTTCCAAATGGAACTTCAGAGCATGCCTGCCGCTGCGCGCGGTTAGCACTATTGTGGCGCTCGGAAAGCCTACATCTTCAGGGCGAATGATCTCGTAATTCTCGCGCATTTTCAGGAAACCATCCTGGTGAATGCCCGAGCTGTGTGCAAACGCGTTATGACCCACAATGGCTTTATTAGGCTGCACCGGCATCCGCATTTGCATACTGATCATATGGCTAAGCTCGAAGAATTTTTTGGCATCGATATGGGTATGCAGGCCCAGCACCTGGTGCACTTTCAAAATCATCACCACTTCTTCGATAGCGGTATTGCCTGCACGTTCGCCAATACCGTTAATGGTGCCTTCAATCTGGCGGGCGCCGTTTTGTAAGCCGGCTATGGAGTTGGCTGTTGCCAGGCCCAAATCGTTATGGCAATGTACCGATATGATGGCTTTGTCAATATTTTTAACGTTCTCCTTAAGGAAACGGATTTTGCTGCCGTACTGATCTGGCAGGCAATAGCCGTTGGTATCGGGGATGTTAACCACGGTGGCCCCGGCGGCAATAACGGCCTCAACCATTTGCGCTAAAAACACCACATCGGCACGGCCGGCATCCTCGGCATAAAACTCGATATCTTCAACAGATTTTTTGGCATACTTTACGGCTTCAACGGCGCGCTCCAGGATCTCCTCGCGGGTGCTGTTGAATTTATGTTTGATGTGCATATCTGATGAGCCGATACCCGTATGGATACGCGGATATTTGGCATATTTTAATGATTCGACAGCGGCATCAATGTCACCTTTGTTGGCACGGGTTAAGGCGCAAACCGTAGGGTTTTTAACAGCCTTGGAAATCTCGACAACGCTTTGAAAATCTCCCGGACTTGAAACCGGGAAACCGGCTTCAATAATATCCACGCCCAGTAGTTCCAGTTCTTTAGCTATCTCAATCTTTTCGGGAGTGGTTAACTGGCAGCCTGGTACCTGCTCGCCGTCGCGAAGCGTGGTATCAAAAACATAAACGCGGTTGGGATCGTGTAACATATTATCTCTTTTTTAGTATCAGGTAGTTAGTACATAGTAGCAAGTATCAGGTATCAAGATTTTTTGCTTTGTATACGTATATAATATAACTACCGTTGTGTGTTAAATTAATCTATAAATATCGTTAATTCAAGCATCAATTAAAAGTCGTGATACTTGATACTAACTACTTGCTACTATTCCTTAATTGCCACAAAACGAAGCCTTTTATAATCGGCGTACCATTGGCCGCCTTCGTTATAGTAGGGTTTCAGTTTGCGGGTTATTTCTTTTAATATTTGTTGTTGCTCATCTTCGGGGATGCCTTCTAAAAATTGCGCACCAAACATGGTTACCCATTTGGCTACGCCCTCGTCGCCATCCTCAAGCGGCGTTTTACGGTCATAATGGGATGTAAAGGTTACCCTGAAGCCATGTTCCTCCAGCATTTTGGCGTATTCGCCGGTTGATGGGAAGAACCATACCTTGGTATCGGCCTTTTGGTAGTACTCATGGTTTTGGAGTACTAAACGTATGGCTTCTAACAATTTGGCAACGTTACCTTTGCCGCCCATTTCGGCTACAAAACGGCCGCCGGGTTTCAAGGCATTGTAAATGCTTTTGATAGCACCGTTGGCATCCAGTACCCAATGCAGGGCCGCGTTGCTAAATACGGCATCATACTTTTGTTCGGTAAAAAAATCGGCAGCATTTTCTACCGCGAAATCAACACCAGGGAATAAAGTTTTTGCCTGCGCTATCATTTCGGGCGAAGAATCGGTGCCTTTTACTATCGCGCCTTTATCCTGTATCTGCTTGGTTAAATGGCCCGTGCCGCAACCTATATCAAGAATATGCTCGCCGGGTTTAACATCCAGCAAAGCCAATACATCCTCTCCGTATTGAAATACGAAGGAATGTTTCTGGTCGTATAAATCAGGGTTCCACTTCATATTATTAGTCATTATGTCATTGGTCATTAGTCATTAGTCATTGGTTTGACTTTGGACCGATGACGTGTTAATCTTTCCGGCTCCCCCTTCAGGGGGGTGGGGGGCTACAAATATTCCAGCACCTTTTGCCCCATAGCCTTAGTGCCTAAAATTTTGCTTTTATCGGTATTTGCATCCGCGATATCGCCGGTGCGGTAACCGTCTTTCAGCGTTTTATCAATAGCTGTTGTAATTAGTTTTGCTTCGTCTTTTAGTCCGAAACTAATTTCTAACATCAAAGCTACGGATAATATAGATGCCAGTGGGTTAGCCTTATCCATACCCGCAATATCATGTGCCGAGCCGTGGATAGGTTCAAAAAAGCCGGTACCATCACCAATTGATGCCGATGCCAGCATGCCCATTGAGCCTGCAATCTGCGATGCTTCGTCAGTTAAAATATCACCAAAAAGATTGGCGGTTAATACCACATCAAACTTTTTAGGGTTTTTAACCAGTTGCATGGCGGCATTATCAATAAACATGTGCTCGGTTTCCACCTCGGGATAGTTTTTGGCTATCTCCTGTACCACCTCGCGCCACAGGCGTGATGCCTCCAACACGTTGGCTTTATCAACAGAGCACAATCTTTTACCGCGTACCATGGCAGCTTCGTATGCTTTTATGGCGATGCGCTCGACCTCGTAACGCGAATAGATCATCAGGTCGGAAGCTGTATTACGGTCCTCGCTGCGTTTTTTCTCGCCGAAATAAACGTCGCCGGTAAGTTCCCGGAAGAAAAGAATGTCGGTTCCTTTCAAAATTTCCGGTTTCAGGCTTGAAGCATCCAGCAGCTCATCAAATAACATGATGGGGCGCAGGTTGGCATACAAGCCCAGTTCTTTACGGATCTTTAATAATCCCTGCTCGGGGCGAACCTTTGCCGATGGATCATTATCATATTTTATGTGACCGATGGCGCCAAATAAAATGGCATCACTGGCTTTTGCTTTTGCTAAAGTTTCGTCGGGCAGTGGATTGCCTGTAGCTTCGATACCCGCGTGACCCATCAGGGCCTCGTCGAAAGTAAACTCATGACCAAAATCCCGACCGATTTTCTCTAAAACTGCTTTACCCCAGGTGGTAACCTCGGGACCTATCCCGTCGCCGGGTATTACTAAAATGTGTTTTTTAATTCCCATAAGCCCCTAACCTCCGCCAGTAGTCGGAGGAATGTTTTGTTTTATAGTTAGATATTATGCGGGTTTTGTGCCGCGTATTTCTTTTAATTTCATTGTCATGCGCTCGGCGTAGGTTTCTACCCATTCGGTATACTCATCTATCGCTAACAGGCGCAGCTCATCATCAATATAACCTTCCTCAACCATTTGTTTTGACATGGCCACTTTTGCCCAGATGCCTGCTTTGTTAACAAAGTTGGGTTCGCCTTTTTTGTAAACCTCATCGGCATTAAACTCCTCAATAGCCTTGAAGCCGGCCTCCGTAAAATATTCGGGCAGGTCTTGGGCTATGTGGTTGTTCATGCCTGCGTCACCGCGCCACCTTAAAAAGGTAGCGTAAAACCGCAGCATGCTTGGCGGCGGTTGGGGCTGCCATTCCAGCGCTTCATGGTTATAATCCAATATAGACACTATCCCACCTGGTTTTAGCAACGAATACATTTTTTTCAAAGCTTCAACTGGGTTGTTCAGCCATTGCAAAACCCTTGCAGCTACAACCAGGTCGAACTTTTCTTCAGGTTCAAAAGCGAACAGGTCGGTATAGATCAAATCAAGATTTTTAATATCAGCATAAGTTTCCTTACCGCTTTGTATAAAATACTCCGTATTGTCAATACCCGTAACATGACCGGTTGAACCAACTTTGGCAACTATATCTTTACTGATAGCGCCAGTGCCGCAACCCACATCCAAAACCTTCAACCCAGGTTTAAGGGCAGACGCGAGCGTTGCATAATCATTCGCCAAACTACGTTCGTCAAACAACTTCGCCGTACCTTTACCTTCTCTGTGGATCGTTTTGTTCATTGGTTCACTGGTTCATTAGTTCATTAGTTCATTGGTCTTTGCAGTCGGGTATGGTTTTTCTCACCTTTCGTCTTTTACCTTTCGCCTTTCACCCTTTTACCTCTGGTCTTCAAATTCCTGTATCAGCTCCTTTTTGCTCAGGATGTAGTCGATATCATCATAGCCGTTGGTCATGCAGGCTTTTTTGTAGGGGTTAACCTCAAAGGTTTCCTGCTCGCCGGTGGCTACAATTTTAATAAACTGGTCAACAAGGTCAATCTCTACAACGGCATGTTCATCGGCATAAACCGCATCGAAGATCTTCTTTAAAAACTCATCGCTCACCTGTACCGGCAGCAAGCCGTTATTARGGGCGTTGCCTTTAAAAATATCGGCAAAAAAGCTGCTTACTACGGCATCAAAGCCATAATCGGCAATGGCCCAGGCAGCATGCTCTCTGCTACTGCCGCAACCAAAGTTTTTGCCTGCAACCAGTATTTTACCGCTGTAATTGGGATTGTTGAGTACGAAATCCTGTTTAGGGTTATCGTCTCCGTCAAAACGCCAGTCGCGGAATAAGTTATTGCCAAAACCATCGCGGGTGGTGGCTTTCAAAAACCTTGCAGGGATGATCTGGTCTGTATCGATGTTCTCGATAGGCAGAGGCACCACGCTGGTTTGTATATGTTTGAATATTTTGGTTGCCATCTTTTTTTAGATTTGAGATGTTAGATATGAGATTTGAGATTTTCACCCGCGATCTCAATATCCGTATAATGTTCTACAGTAGGGAAAGGGTTATAAAAATGATGCAATAGACCTTTCCATTCCTGATATTCTTTTGATTCTCTGAAGCCCACTGTATGATCGGTAAGTTTTTCCCATTCTACCAGTAAAATGAATTGGCTTGTGTGCTCAATGCATCTTTTCAATTGATGGGAATGGTAGCCGGTCATTTTTGATATGATGCCCTGTGCTTGTGAAAACGCTTTTAAAAAGTCATCCTCCTGCCCGGGTATCACATTCAGTATGGCAACTTCAAGTATCACTTTATTTAGATTTGAGATATCAGATGTGAGATATGAGGTTTTTGAAGCTGTCTCAAATCTCATATCTCACGTCTCATATCTATTCAAACTAATTCTGATTCAGACAAAAACTCCCGGATATCCGTAACCTTCCCGGTAATAGCACTTGCTGCCGCTGTTAAGGGGCTTGCCAGGAAGGTGCGGCTGTTTGGTCCCTGCCTGCCTTCAAAGTTGCGGTTGGAGGTAGATACGCAATATTTACCTGCGGGAATCTTATCCTCATTCATACCAAGGCATGCGCTGCAGCCCGGTTCGCGAAGCGGGAAGCCTGCGGCATCAAAGATCTTGTCCAGACCTTCGCGGATGGCTTGTTGCTGTACTTGTTTGGAGCCGGGGACTACCCATACTACTACGTTATCTGCTTTGTGTTTGCCTTTTACAAATTCGGCTACCTGGCGCAGGTCTTCTATGCGGGAGTTGGTGCAGCTGCCGATGAAAACATAATCAATAGGTTTACCTAATAATTGCTCATCATCATGCAGGCCCATGTAATCAAGGGCTTTTTTATATGATCCCTGTTCTTTTGCCTCGAACGAAGCAGTTTCGGGAACGTGTTGTGTAACRCCAATACCCATACCCGGATTTGTTCCGTACGTGATCATTGGCTCAATATCTTCGGCTTTAAAGGATAATACTTCATCAAAAGCTGCATCAGCATCTGAGTATAAAGTTTTCCAGTAAGCTACTGCTTTGTCCCACTCTTCGCCTTTAGGGGCAAACTCGCGGCCTTTTACATATTCAATGGTTGTATCATCAGGTGCTATCAATCCGCAACGGGCACCCATTTCGATGCTCATGTTACAGATGGTCATGCGGCCCTCCATACTTAATGCACGGATGGTGTCGCCGGCATATTCCACCGCATAGCCTGTACCGCCGGCGGCAGAGGTTTTGGAGATGATATACAGGATAATATCCTTTGCGCCAACACCGTTTTGCAGCTTGCCGTTAACCTCAATCTTCATGCGTTTTGGGCGCGATTGCAGCAAACACTGCGTTGCCATTACCTGCTCAACCTGTGAGGTGCCTATCCCAAACGCTATGGCACCAAAGGCGCCGTGGGTTGAAGTATGGCTATCGCCGCAAACATAGGTGCCACCCGGACGGGTGATACCCAGCTCGGGCCCTATTACGTGTACGATACCTTGGAAAGGGTGACCTAAACCATAAAGCTCGATACCAAACTCTTTGCAGTTTTTGGTGAGCATATCAACCTGGTAGCGTGAAAGTTCTTCTTTTATGGGAAGGTGCTGATTAATTGTAGGAACGTTATGATCAGCAGTGGCCACGGTTTGCTTTGGCCTGAAAACAGGTAAACCCCTTGCACGCAAACCATCAAATGCCTGCGGACTGGTTACCTCGTGAATGAAGTGTGTGTCGATGTATAAGATATCAGGAAACCCCTCGTTGCTACTGACGACGTGCGCATCCCAAATCTTATCAAATAATGTTTGTCCCATGATAGTATTTCTTTATTAAATATGTCATTGCGAGGAACGAAGCAATCGCGAACTTTGCATGTAGTTATGCATAGTTCGCGATTGCCGCGCTACGCTCGCAATGACATGGGGGCTTTTGGCTTTTACCTTTCGGCTTTCACCTTTTTATTATGCTTCTACAACCTGGTTTTCAGGGCGTAAGCTGCGTACAGTTTTACCTGCAAGCCATAATTCGCTTTCGCGTAATTCTTTCAGTTCGGCATCTAATTTTTCGCGGTAATCCGGCTGGCTGTTCAAATCAATTGAACGTTGTGATTCTTTGCCGGTTGCAACGCTTTTGTATAATTCTTCGAATACCGGTTTAGTGGCATCACGGAATTTTTTCCACCAATCCAAAGCACCACGTTGTGCTGTAGTTGAGCAATTGGCATACATCCAATCCATACCATTTTCTGCAACAAGTGGCATTAATGATTGGGTTAACTCTTCAACGGTTTCGTTAAAAGCCTCAGAAGGTGAGTGGCCATTAGCACGCAGTACGTCGTACTGAGCAGCAAAAATACCCTGGATACAACCCATCAGCGTACCACGCTCGCCGGTTAAATCACTGAATACTTCTTTTTTGAAGTTAGTTTCGAATAAGTAACCGCTACCAACAGCGATACCTAAAGCGATAACACGATCAAATGCTTTGCCAGTTGCATCCTGGAAGATGGCGTAGCTTGAGTTTAAGCCACGGCCTTGAAGGAACATACGACGTAATGAAGTACCGGAGCCTTTAGGGGCAACCAAAAATACGTCAACATCAGCCGGTGGAACGATGCCTGTCTGCTCGTTAAAAGTAATACCAAACCCGTGAGAGAAGTATAATGCTTTACCCGGAGTAAGGTGTTTTTTAACAGTTGGCCATAAGGCAATCTGCGCCGCATCGCTTAATAAGTAGCAAATTACAGTTCCTTTTTCTAAAGCTTCTTCAATTTCAAAAAGGGTTTCGCCCGGTACAAAGCCATCGCTGATAGCTTTATCCCATGTTTTGGTGCCTTTACGCTGACCAACAATTACATTGATACCATTGTCTTTTTGGTTTAACGCCTGACCTGGACCTTGAACGCCATAGCCAATTACTGCTACAACTTCGTCTTTAAGAACATCCTGAGCCTTTGATAAAGGGAACTCATCGCGGGTAACTACATTTTCTTCGGTACCGCCGAAATTTAATTTTGCCATTGTTTTTTGATTTTTTGTGATTTCACCGATTAAGGATGATTTCACCGATTTTATTGTTAAAGTTTATATTAAAGTTGGGATTTCACCGATTAAAGATGATTTCACCGATTTTGATTATTATTAATTTAAGGTTACGCTTCTCACTCCCCCTTCAGGGGACCGGGGGGCTTTTACATCGTAAATACTTTTTGCCCCTGGTTTAAAAATTCGTTCTCAATAACGTCTTCGCCCGGTTCAAGGCGCTCAAACTCGCGCAATTTACGGTTAAATCCGTCACTATCTTTAATAATTGCAACACGTGCGCTGCGTACAAATTCTATCAGACCGTAAGGTTGCAAAATACTGATCAGGTTATCCGTTTCCTCGCGGTGTCCGGTGGTTTCAAACACGGTATAATCCTTGCGCAACACTACTACACGGGCTCCGTTCTCGCGCAATAAACGCTCAACGCTTACCTTCTCGGCAATAACATCGGTTGATACTTTATATAACGCCATTTCCTGCCAAATAACATCTTCGTTGGTATGATAATAGCATTTTAATACCTCAACCTGTTTTTCTATCTGGCGGGTAAGCTTGCGCACCACATCTTCCGATTCGTTGATTACGATATTAAAGCGGTGAATGCTCTCTATCTCCGACGGAGAGGTATTCAAACTATCAATATTGATTTTACGACGGGTAAATATAATAGCTATCCGGTTTAACAAACCAATCTGGTTTTCGGTATAAACCGTGATGTTAAATTCCTGTTTTTCTGTATCCTGGGTCATGATTTCTTTTTTTAAGTTCCCCCGTTAGCCAACGGGGGTAAGGGCCTCTATTTTAACCTGATCTCGCTTACACTGCATCCTTGCGGTACCATCGGGAACACGTTGTTCTCTTTGGTAACCATTACTTCTAAAAGGAATGACCCTTTGTTGCTCAGCATTTCATTTAATGCCGATGGCAGATCTTTGCGGTCATCAATACACTTGCCGGGGATGCGATATGCTGCTGCCAGCGCCACAAAATCGGGGCTTTGGATATCAACGAACGAATAACGGCGTGAGTTGAACAGCTCCTGCCATTGCCTTACCATGCCCAGGAAACGGTTGTTCAGGATGATGATTTTTACATCGATGCCGCATTGCATTATAGTACCCAATTCCTGGCAGGTCATCTGGAAACCGCCGTCGCCAATGATAGCAACAACCGTGCGGTCCTGTGCGCCAAATTTAGCACCAATGGCAGCCGGCAGGGCAAAGCCCATGGTACCTAAACCACCGCTGGTAACATTGCTGCGGGTTTTATTAAGTTTGGCATAACGGCAGGCCACCATCTGGTGCTGGCCTACATCCGTAACTATTACAGCTTCGCCTTTGGTTATTTCGTTAAGTTGCTTAATCACCTCGCCCATAGTCATTTCTGCCGATGTTGGGTTTAGTTCGGGTTCAATTACCTGCTCTACTTCCTGGCGGGTGTATTCATTGAATTTAGCAAGCCATTCGGTATGTTGTTTGGCCTCAACCAATGCAGTAAGCAACGGCAGGGTTTCTTTGCAATCGCCCCAAACCGGTACTGTTGATTTTACGTTTTTATCTATCTCGGCCGGGTCGATGTCCAAATGGATCACCTTAGCCTGTTTTGCATATTTATCAAGGCGGCCGGTTACACGGTCGTCAAAACGCATCCCGATAGCTATCAATACATCGCATTCATTGGTCAACACATTTGGGCCATAGTTACCGTGCATCCCCAGCATGCCCACATTTAGCGGATGATCTGTTGGGATAGCGCCCGCACCTAAAACAGTCCATGCTGCCGGGATCCCGCTTTTTTCAACAAAAGTTTTAAACTCCTGCTCGGCGCTGCCCAAAATTACCCCTTGTCCAAAAAGGATAAATGGTTTTTTCGCTTCGTTAATTAAAGCGGCGGCTTCCTGGATATACTGCGGGCGAACTATTGGTTTTGGCCTGTAGCTGCGGATATGGTTGCAGGGTGTATAACCTTTATAGTTAAAAAGCTGGATCTGTGCATTCTTTGTAATGTCGATCAATACTGGTCCGGGGCGGCCACTTTTGGCAATGTAAAACGCCTTGGCAATCACTTCAGGGATCTCATTGGCATCGGTTACCTGGTAGTTCCATTTGGTTACCGGGGTAGTAATGTTGATCACATCGGTTTCCTGGAAAGCATCGGTACCTAAAAGGTGCGCGAAAACCTGGCCGGTAATACATACCAATGGTGTGCTATCAATTTGCGCATCAGCTAAGCCTGTTACCAGGTTAGTTGCACCGGGACCGCTGGTAGCAAACACTACACCCACTTTGCCGGATGTACGTGCATAACCCTGGCCGGCGTGAATACCGCCTTGCTCATGGCGGACCAGGATATGGTTCAGCTTATCCTTGTAATCAAATAAAGCATCATAGATAGGCATAATTGCGCCACCCGGATAACCGAAGATGGTTTCAACACCTTCAACAATCAATGCCTCCAATAATGCTACCGATCCTGAAACTTCAACTACTGGTGCCTTCTCAGATTCTCCTGTGATTTCACCAATTTCCTGAATTATTGTTTGCGTCTCCATTTTTTGCCCCCCAGCCCCCTAAAAGGGGGAGTGTTAAGTGTATATTTTTATTGTTTATATTTTGCCCTTTTCTTCCCTTGTTCCTATTCCCCCTTTAGGGGGTTAGGGGGTGGGGCTACATTTCATCTGTTACACAACCTTCTGCAGCTGTGCTTACCGTTTTGGCATATTTGTACAGTAACCCTCTTTTCGCTTTTAGCTCGGGCTGTACCCAATTGACTCGGCGTGCCGCAATTTCTTCTTCGGATACCTTCAGCGTCATGGTGTTTGTTGTGGCATCAATTTCAATGGTGTCATTATCCTTAACAAAGGCAATCAAACCACCGTCATAAGCCTCGGGCGTAATGTGGCCAACCACAAAACCATGCGTACCACCGCTAAAGCGGCCATCGGTAATTAACGCTACCGAAGCGCCTAAGCCTGCACCAAAAATGGCGCCTGTTGGTTTCAGCATTTCGGGCATTCCCGGTGCACCTTTAGGGCCAATATTGCGGATAACCACCACATCGCCGGCACGTACATGGCCGCTTGTTATCCCGTGGATAAGTTCAAACTCGCCGTCGAATACACGGGCAGGGCCTTCAAAACGTTCGCCTTCTTTACCGCTTATCTTGGCAACGCTGCCACCTTCGGCAAGGTTTCCGTATAAGATCTGCAGGTGACCGGTGGCTTTTATAGGATTTTCTGCCGGGAATATGATCTTTTGGTTTTCAAACTCCATTTCAGGAACCTCTTCTAAATTCTCTGCAATGGTTTTGCCGGTTACTGTTAAACAGCTGCCATCTATCCAGCCTAATTTTAACAGGTATTTCATTACCGCAGGTACACCGCCTACTTTATGCAGGTCTTCCATCATGTATTTACCGCTTGGCTTCATATCGGCCAATACCGGGATGCGGTTACTTACCGCCTGGAAATCATCCTGGGTTACTTTAACGCCAATGGCTTTTGCCATGGCTATAAGGTGCAGTACGGCGTTGGTTGAGCCACCAAGAACCATGATGGTGACTATAGCATTTTCAAATGCCGCACGGGTCATGATGTCTGATGGTTTAATATCTTTCTCTAACAATACCCTTATCGCTTTACCGGCTGCAAGGCATTCCGCTTTTTTCTCAGGGCTTAATGCCGGGTTCGAAGAGGAGTAAGGCAAGCTCATACCTAAAGCCTCAATTGCCGATGCCATGGTATTGGCAGTATAAATACCGCCGCAGGCGCCTGCGCTTGGGCAGGCATTTTTTACAACACCCATAAAATCCTCGGGCGTGATGTTGCCGGCTATTTTTTGGCCTAAAGCCTCAAACGCCGATACAATGTTAAGGTCTTCACCTTTATAGTGGCCTGGTTTTATAGTACCACCGTAAACCATAATCGACGGGCGGTTAAGCCTGCCCATGGCTATAACAGAGCCCGGCATGTTTTTATCGCAGCCCGGAAGGGTGATCAATCCATCATAATATTGCGCTCCGCAAACCGCCTCAATTGAATCGGCAATTACATCGCGGCTTACCAATGAGTAGCGCATACCTTCGGTACCCATGCTCATGCCATCGCTTACACCAATGGTATGAAAAATAAGGCCTACCAAATCTTCGTCCCAGATACCTTGTTTAACTATCTTGGCAAGGTCGTTTAAGTGCATGTTGCAGGTGTTACCATCGTAACCCATACTGGCCACACCAACCTGTGCTTTTTGCATGTCATCATCAGTTAAGCCAATGCCATAAAGCATGGCCTGCGCTGCCGGCTGGGTTGGGTCTTGCGTTAAATTCTTGCTATACTTATTCAATTCTATAGCCGCTATGGTATCTGATGATGAACTCATTTTATTTGTTTAGATAAACTAACTTTATAAATTATTCTTGTTGTTGACCAGGTTTATTTGATTGCTTGAATCAATATACGTAAGGTAGATATAGCAGCAAGGAATAACAATAGTTAAGATTTATTTTTTAAAAAAGTATATTATATTGTTATTTTATGTTTTTACGATATAAAGTTACGCATTTACACGTTTATTCGATATATAAATTTTAATAGAATAGACCAAAGTTCAAAACGGTATTCGGTACATATTTTATGCATGCATAGTAAGTTGTCGATTTTCTTCCTGAAATGGGGTTGATGACAGGAAAAGTTTGTTCAGATGTGCAGGTTTCAGATGTGCAGATATGCAGATGTTACTCTAATCGAAATCTGCAGATCTGAAACGGCGAAGCCCTCAACGGAGTTAATCTGAAATCCGCACATCTATCCGGCATCTTTTGTTAATTTTACTAAAATTTAAAGGTCGGGCCTAAAAGGCTACCGTTAAGTTTTTTATTGATTATAGTGATAGCTATTCATTTAAATATATTACCAAGTGGTTTGCTGGGCGATTATTTGCAGCAGGTTGACAGTTCTTTGGAACAAAAATTTGAGCAGTTAGAAGAAAGTGAGCTCTCTGCTGATACCTTTAGCTTCTACACTTCTGTATCAGCGGTATATTCATCCAAAATTGAGGGAGAAGATATAGAGCTTGATTCTTTTATGAAGCATAAAATGCTTGGTGTTAAATTCCTGCCCGATTATACTCAAAAGATCGATGATCTGTACGAAGCTTACCAGTTTGTCCAGCGTTCGGCATTGAATGCGGCTACTGTTAAGGATGCGCATACATTGCTTACCAAACATATTCTGCAACCGAGGCGCCGTGGCCAGTTAAGAACAGGCAATATGTTTGTGATTACTCCCGATGGTAAAATAGAATATGTTGCCTGCTCTCCAAACCTGGTTGAACAGGAGTTAAGTAAGCTATATGCTGATATAGAGACTTTGTTAAAGGCTGAGCTGAATACAGCGGAAACTTTCTTTTTTGCCGCGTTGATCCACCTGGTATTTGTAAAGATCCATCCGTTTGAGGATGGCAACGGCAGAACAGCCCGGTTACTCGAGAAGTGGTTTGTAGCGCAGAAGTTAGGTATAAAAGCATGGTTCCTTCAATCAGAAAAATTGTATTACAATCAGCATCAAACCTATTACAACAACATCAGGCTGCTGGGTTTAGAGTATGATACTTTGGATTATTCAAAGGCTTTGGCGTTTTTATTGATGTTGCCGGCGGCTTTGGAGATTGGGTAACTTATTTTGTTAACCGATATTAAAAGTGATAATGCCTTCCGTTACAATAATGAAAATGAGCCATAAATAAAATTTTGTTTCTTTTGGTTTGCCAATAGCATATCCACAACTCACCAGAAAAAATGTCCCTCCTACACCAAATAGAAAGGCCTCTAAATAGAAAATGCCTTCGCCAGCAGAAATACCGCTTATTTCGGGGTGCTCTTTAAGTTGTGCTAAAAAGTGACACACGATTGCAATAACATAGACACAAAGTAAAGTGTATAAAACGAGCATTATAATTGCTATAGGGTGTCTCCTTAAAAGTTGTAAGAGTGGTTTCATGATTAGGTAAATTGATATTATTATTATATGCTCATTATAACGAAAGGTAACCCGATGTTAAAAAACGGGCAAAAAAAAACGTCCGGATGTTATACCCGGACGTTTTTAAAAAAATAAGGGTATACTTTATTTATGCTGAATGCCTTCAGCTAAAATAATGACCTTATTGTTCAGTACTTCAACAACACCGCCTTTAATAAAAAACACTTCTTCTTTAACAGCGCTGCCGCCGCGAACGGTTAGCTTACCATCCTGAAGGGTTGATATAATAGGGGCGTGGTGG
>NZ_JBFUKF010000089.1:0-16483 GCF_056400985.1 Mucilaginibacter sp. P4_G9
TAACATCGGGGCCCGTATTGGATAAACCCGGCGACCTTGCCGGCCTGCTTACCAACCTGGAAACAGGCGATATCCTTTTTATTGACGAGATTCACCGTTTAAGTCCACTGGTGGAAGAATACCTGTATTCGGCCATGGAAGATTTCAAGATAGATATTATGTTGGAGAGCGGCCCAAATGCCCGTTCGGTACAAATCTCGCTTAACCCATTCACATTGGTTGGAGCTACCACCCGCTCGGGCCTGCTTACAGCCCCGCTGCGAGCCAGGTTTGGTATTAATGCCCGTTTGGAGTATTATGATGCCAAATTGCTTACTACCATTGTGCTGCGGTCGTCATCTATTCTTAAAACCCCAATAACAGATGAGGGGGCTTATGAAATTGCCCGTCGCAGCCGTGGTACCCCACGTATTGCCAATGCCTTGTTACGCCGTACCCGGGATTTTGCCCAGATAAAAGGCGATGGCAATATTGACACCGCCATTGCCAAATATGCGCTTAACGCCCTTAATGTTGATGAACATGGGCTTGATGAAATGGACAACAAGATATTGACCACCATTATCGATAAATTCAAAGGTGGTCCGGTAGGCCTAAAAACCATTGCTACTGCCGTGGGCGAAGATGAGGGTACAATTGAAGAGGTATACGAACCTTTTTTAATACAGGAGGGCTTTTTAATGCGTACCGCCCGTGGCCGTGAGGCTACCGAGAGTGCTTATAAACATTTGGGGAAAATAAAACTGGGGGGCAATCCTTCGTTATTTTAATAAAACCAATATTACCATCAGCTATCTACTATACTACCATGAAAACAAAACTAAAACAAGGTCTTAAATTATTCTTCGTGCTGGCTTTTATAAGTTTCGCGGCAATAACTAAGGCACAAACAACAATACCTACCCCCACCTCGCCAATGGCGCCAACCAAACCAGAGGCATTACCGGCAGACACCGCAAAAAAACTCAGAAAGGACACCGTTACAATAAAAAAGGATACCGTCCCGGTGAGAAAAATAGCCACCGGGCCAAAGGTGGGCATCGCCGGGTTAAACCACGATCACATCCACCTGATATTAAACGAATACCGCAATGGTAATGTAAACATTGTAGGCATTGCCGAACCTGATAAAAAACTGTGGGCAAAGTTTGGCAAAATATACGGCGTACCCGATTCCTTATTTTTTGAAGACCTGAAAACCATGTGTGTGGCCCGTAAACCAGTTATTGTACTGGGTTACAACGCTGTTGCCAAACATGTTGATATTGTGGAAACCTGTGCCCCTATGGGTATTTCGGTAATGGTTGAAAAACCTTTGGCCGCCACGCTTGAACAGGCTAAACGTATGGAGTTTTTGGCACTTAAGTACTATATCAACCTGCTTACCAATTATGAAACTACCTGGTATCCATCGGTACAAAGCGCTTATAATACTATCAAAACCGACAGTGTGGGCATGATCCGCAAAATGGTGTTTCATGACGGACACCAGGGACCGCGGGAAATTGGCTGCAGCGAAGATTTTTTAAGCTGGCTTACAGATCCTTTGCTTAACGGCGCGGGTGCACTTAACGATTTTGGTTGTTACGGCGCCGATATGATGACCTGGCTAATGCAGGGGCAAAGGCCCATAGCGGTTACCGCGGTAGCCAAACACTACAAGCCATCAGTATATCCAAAGGTAGAAGATGATGCCACCATTATTGTAGAATATCCGAATGCCACAGGACTGATAGAAGCCTCCTGGAACTGGCCTTTCGGCATTAAAGACATGGAGGTATTTGGCGCTAAAGGATATATCCACACCTTTGATAAAGACAGCCTTGAAGTAAGGATCAATAATGACGTTCGCAGCTTTAAGGCTCCGGCATTGCCTTCGCCGGCCGATGCGCCGGTGCCCTATTTTACAGCGGCCCTTAAAAACCCCATCAAATCCCGTAATGATCGCTCCTCGTTAAGATATAACATGATTGTGATGCAGATACTGGATGCTGCCAAAAGATCTATCAGGGATGGTAAGCGGATAATTTTGTAAAAGAGCAAGATATTGGAATCAGGAGACAAAATGAGCAATGAGCCCCTTCGCCCTCCATGTAATATTTCACTGTTGCCCTTTGACTCCACTATATTTTGCTTCTATTAAAAAAAACAAAATAATTATCACCTTCCATATATTATATCCTAATTTCGCCGTTGTTGAATTAATTAAAAAAATATCATTTTACTATGATTAAACAAGCTTTTGTATGGTTAGCAGTATGTGCTTTGGGCACAATGTCTTGCCAGAGTAAACCTACCGATAAAACAGCAGGAACACCTGCTACAGGTACTGCAGCCGCAGCAACAGTTGCTGGCAAACCGGCGGATAAAGCCGCCATTATGGCCCGCAAACAGGTACCTGTTGTTTGTTACCACCAAATACGCGATTGGAAACCAACCGATTCAAAAAATGCCAAGGATTATATTGTACAGATAGCGGCCTTTAAAGAACATATTAAAATGCTGGCCGATAGTGGGTACCATACTATACTGCCCGATCAGCTATATGCTTATCTCACAACAGGAGCTCCCCTGCCCAAAAAACCTATTATGCTTACTTTTGATGATACAGATCTTGATCAGTTCACAATAGCTAACCCTACCCTAAAAAAATACGGTTTTAAAGCTGTTTATTTTGTGATGACGGTATCATTAGGCCGCCCGCATTACATGACACCTGATATGGTTAAAAAACTATCTGATGAGGGAAATGTAATTGCAAGCCATACCTGGGATCATCACAGGGTTGATAAATACTCGCATAATTCTGAACTGAAGATCATCGGAAAAAACGGCAAAATAACCACCAGGCCTGTTGACGACTGGGTTACTCAAATAGACAAGCCGACCAAAAAACTCGAAGAAATTACCGGTAAAAAAATAGAATATTTTGCCTACCCTTTTGGGATATGGAAAAAACCGGTTTTACCCGAGATTCAGAAAAAAGGCTTCAAAATAGCTTTCCAACTGGCTGATAAGCGCGACCCCGATTACCCTTTAATGACGGTGCGCCGGATATTGGATAGCGGATATTGGACAACCAAAACTTTCAGCAATAGCGTAAGAAATAGTTTCTAAAACCCGGCCTCTTAAGGGCTGATCAGTATATTTAAACGGCTTTTCTATGTTGAGAAAGGCCGTTTTTGTTTTTGTAATGAATCAATAAATATTTCAAATTCCAACATTTTGAAATTTATCTTTAGTAAATTTGTTTATGACCACGCTTACCGTAAATATTCAAAACGAAAAAGATCTGCCTGTTTTGCAAGAGATACTAAACAGGTTTGGTTTAAGTTATCATATTGATTCAGATAATGACCACACATTTTCTGAAGATGAAATAAAAGACTTACTCCAAACCAGGCAGGACTTTTTGGATGGAAAAACCACTGCCCGAAACTGGACAGACATAGAAGAAGATCTGAACCGTGCCTACAATTAAACTTCTAAAACGTGCCGAACTTGAGTTGATTGATGCTTGCGAATGGTACGAAAAACAGCAAAGAGGCCTTTCGGCAAATTTTAGAAGAGAAATTAAAATTATCATTCATTCTATTGATCTGAATCCTAAACTCTATGCAAAAAGGTATCAATCAGATCTACGTTTTGTACCGGTAAGAAAATTTCCATACATCATTGTTTACTGGTATGATGAGCAACTATCCACTATATTTATCACATCAATTTTTCATACCAAAAGAGATCCGGAACGTTTTGAAACCAAATAAATATGCTTAAATAAAAAAGGTCTCAGTATGAAACCTTTTTTATTTAAGCGATACGTTTTTCTCTTACTTCTTCTCCATCAAATACTTATCCAAAAACACAAGTATTTTATTGGCAGTTGTTACCAGGTTTTCTTTTTTCTGGAAACCGTGGCCTTCATTGGGGTAAGTAATATACTCAACCGGCACGCCGTTCTTTTTAACGCCATCTACAATTTCCTTGCTTTCTATAGGCAATACCCGTACATCATTCATCCCTTGAAAAACAATCAGTGGCTTATTGATGGTTTGGTAATGGAACAGCGGCGAGATCTTTTTAAGGTGTACACTATCGGCACTGTATGGATCGCCTAACTCATTATATAAAGCCTTACGCTCAGCTTCCCAATAAGGAGGGATACTTTTTAGCGTACGCATCCAATTGGCCACACCAAACAGGTCGACACCCACTTTAAACTCATTGGGGTGAAAGGCCAGTGCAGCCAATACCATGCACCCGCCATAGCTGCCACCCATAATGCCTATTTTTGCAGTATCAATATAGGCCTGTTGCTGCAGCCATTTTTTGCCCCAGATGCAATCTTTGAGGTCGCCATTGCTGTGGTCTTTGTTATCAAGTTTATAAAACGTTTTGCCGTAGCCGCTACTGCCCCGGTTATTTACCGCCAGCACAGCATAGCCATGATTTACCAGGAACTGAACCTGATTGCTAAAGCCGGTATTGCTTTGCCCGCCCGGGCCACCATGAATTAAAAGTATAGCAGGTACCGGGTGATCTTTGGTTGCATTTTTGGGTTTGTAGTAAATGGCAGGGATCTCCAATCCATCAAAAGATTTAAAGTGAACCACTTCAGCCGATACCAGGTCATCTGTACTTACTGCCGGGTTAAGCGTGCGTGTAATTGGCTTTAATTCCTTTTTTTCGAAATTATAAACATAAAGATTATTGGGACTAACGCTGCTGCCTACTGTAAGCATCATATTTTTTTCGCTGAGTGAAAAAGTCGCCGATTTTACTTCCCCATCCTTTACTTCCGGAAAATCCAGTTGTTTGCCGGTATTATTATCAAACAACAACACTTTAGTTTTGCCGTCTGCATTTACGTACACGGTATAATATTTTCCCAGGTCGCTAAGGTCCATCCCAACAACGTCCCAGTTGGTTGAATAAACTTTTAAGCTTGCACCAGTATTCAGGTTGTATTTTACCAGGTAACTAAACTCGTTGCCGTCGTTGGTAATGTAGTATAGGCTCGAATCGCCTTTGGTAAACGCCGCCGGATACCAGGTGGCTTCATTATCGTTGCTTATTTTCTTGACTGCTTTTGTTATCCTGTCGTAAATATAAAGCTCGTTTTTATCGGTAGTGATAGACTTGGTAAGGGCGATGTACCGCTCCGACTTTGAAACCGGACCGGGCGAATACCCGGCGTCGTTTTGATAAAGGAGTTCGGCCTTCCAGTTATTTACATCCAGCTTGTAAATGTCGTTGAATTTAGGATCGCGTTTATTACTGACAATGTACAGGAACTTTTTATCGGAACTCCATCCATTGGTACCATTCGCGGTATTGGGCCAGGGTGTAAGATCTTTCACCGCTGATCCATCGGCCTTTTGCAGGTAGATGTGGCTATTTTCGTTACCTCCCTGATCTGCACTGTATAAAAAGTTATTGGTACCCGGTGCATACCCTATTGAAAAGTATGAATCTTTCACAGAGTGCGTAAGTGGTTTTGAGGCGGTATCCGCAATGTTTATGGCGTATACATTAAATATCCCTGTGCTGTTATCATCAACCAGCACCTTCGTTTCGTCGGCATTAAAACCGGCCCCATTTATCGCTTTATTGTTATACAATTGCTCAATGGAGTATAATTTTACTGCGGGCTTATCGGGATTGCTGCACGCGCTAAATAAAATAGCCAGTGCAATTAAGGATAGGTATTTCATTTTAGGTTTAATTTTCAGCAAGTTATGCCAAAATATTTGAAAACCAAAAGGAACTTTACTCAATCCATAGTTTAAATAAGCAGCCTCAATATTTCATCTCGGAACAGGACATAAAAAAAACCCGCTATTCACATAACGGGCTAAAATATTAAAAAATCTCCCTTTCAAGGGGAGATTTAGAGGGGGCTATTAGTGAGCGTGATGACCATCCGGGCCATGCGCATGGCCGTGTGATAATTCTTCGGGTGTGGCCGGGCGTACATTAAGGATACTGCCTTTAAAGTGAAGCTCCTGGCCGGCCATAGGGTGGTTAAGGTCAACTATCACTGCATCTTCGGCAACAGATACTACCTGGGCCTGGAAACGGTTGCCATTGTTATCCTGCAAAGGTAAAATGCTGCCAATTTCAGGAACTTCAGTTCCCTGGAACATTTCCTTAGGCAGGTTGGCTACTGCTTCTTCATCATATTCGCCATAAGCATCTTCGGCCGACAGGCGAAATTCATAAGCATCTCCGGTTGATAGGGTGCTTAAATTTTCTTCAAATTTGGGCAGCATCTGGCCGGCACCAAACAAAAAGGTTAAAGGTTGTTCTTCTGTGGCACTTTCCGTTAAGGTTTCGGTACCATCCTGGTCAACATACAAATCGTAAGTTAATGACACTACGTGTTGTGGTTCAATCTTCATTGTAAAGTATTTTTATAAATAAGCAATCAGGCTTGCATTTGTTTTAATGCCTCGGCCGTGTTATTAGCAGGTAATCCGCAGGTTTTATCTTTACAAACAAATATTTGTGTTGATTTACCAAACTTATCCTGTAACAAAGGTAAACTTCCTTTTGTACCGCCCAAGATTATTTTATTAGGGAAGTATTTATTTTCAAGTTCCTTTCTTATAAGTTCAGCTTCGGGGCCGGTTACTGCAACTTCATATATACCAAACACTTCATCAAGCAATAACATAGTCCAGTTTGAATAAGCCGTACCATATTTTGCCAACTGTGGCATTATGTTGCGTAACAGCTGCGCCGAAACCGCTGCATAGTTTTCGTTATCAAAAAGCAGGCCTAATTTTTTAAGGTTGCGCGCCATAACCGAATTACTGGCCGGTGTAACACCATCCATAATCTCAGATTTGCGGGCTATCAGCTGCTCATCATCATCGGCCGTATAAAAGAAAATACCGTTCTGCTCATCGTAATAATGGGCAATAGCTATATCTGCAAGCGCTTTTGCATGCTGCAGCCAGTCTTCGTTGAAAGTAACCTCGTACAGGGCAATTAAACCGTCAATGATATTGGCATAATCATCTAAAAACGCCACCGGGACACCATTCACCGTAGTGCTGCCGTAAACCCGTGATAGCCTGCCATTTTGACCTAAAAGGTTATTTACAATAAAATCAGCGTTCTTTAAAGCAAGCTCCAGGTACCCAGGTTTATCCAGCGCCTGGTAGGCATCGCACAGCCCTTTCAGCATCAAACCGTTCCACGATGCCAATATCTTGTTATCAAGGCCGGGCCTGATGCGGTGCCTGCGGGCCTCAAAAACTTTTTTCCGGGATGCTTTTACTTTTGATAGCAAGTCATCAACCCCTAAGCCTAATTTTTCGGCCAATTGCTCATCAGTTTCCTTACGGAACAGCACGTTAGACTGTTCCTCTTCCCAGTTGCCGTCTTCGGTGATATGATAGTAAATACAAAACAGGTCGGCATCACCGCCCAGGATCTCTTCTATCTCTGTTTTAGTAAAAATGTAAAACTTACCTTCTACTCCTTCGCTATCAGCGTCAAGTGCCGAGTAAAAGCCAAGATCGGGCGAGGCAAGCTCTTTGGTAGCAAAATGAATGATCTCGTCAACCACCTGCGCATATAGTTCATCTGGTTGCCAGGTATAGGCTTCTGCATACAGGCTAATGAGCTGGGCATTATCATACAACATTTTTTCAAAGTGCGGTACATGCCACCTGCCATCAACCGAGTAACGGGCAAAACCGCCACCCACATGGTCATAAATACCCCCATAAGCCATTTTATGCAATGTGAGTTTTACCTGTTTGGCAATCTCCCCGTCCTCCATCAAGTGTGCATAACGCATCAGCAGTTGCCAGTTATTAGGCATTGGAAATTTGGGGGCATTGCCGGTACCGCCTTCCTGCTTATCAAAATAACGTTTCCAGTTATCGGCAATCAGCTTTAAATCTTCTTTGGTATAGTCGGGCTGTTCGGCTATAAACTGTATCGACTCATATTTCTGGATACCCTCAGTCAATCGTACAGCATATTCCTCGGCTTCTTCGGGTTTTTGCTTGAAGAAATCGGCCAGGTTAAACAACAGCGATGTCCAATCGTTTTTGCGAAAATAGGTACCCCCATAAATGGGTCTTTGATCGGGCAGGCAAATACAGTTTAACGGCCAGCCACCCCTGCCGCTCATTAGTTGTACGGCGCTCATATAAATCTGGTCTACGTCTGGACGCTCTTCCCTGTCTACCTTAATGCAAACAAAAAATTCGTTCATTACCGCGGCCACGGCTTCATCTTCAAAGCTTTCATGCTCCATTACATGGCACCAATGGCAGGCCGAGTAACCGATGCTTACCAATATCAGCTTGTTTTCGGCTTTGGCCTTATCCAGCGCCTCCCTACCCCAGGGGAACCAGTTCACGGGGTTATTGGCATGCTGTAATAAATAGGGCGATGTGGAATTTGCGAGACTGTTCATAGCTGTTGATATACTGCGTTATAAATGCAATGTGCAAATATAATTGTACCTGTAAGGTAAAGCGGGATTGATTGGAAAAGTTTTACGGGAGAGCGGTTAACTGAAAATCATTCCAATTTTACCGTATCCAAAAGTTGTGCTAAAGTGATCTCAGATTTTGGAAATTTTGCCAGCGCTTCCAGACGAAACTTCTCAATTATATCTGTAAAATTATCAGCATAATTTTTGCTCATATATCCGCCTTTATAATTCTTTATCCATTTAGTATCATCGGAAGATTTTAAACTTCCTACAACTTTAAACGACTTTTCAAGTGCACTGAAAAACAGTTCTTTGGTGTCCTTTTCGTAGATGATGCCTATAACATTTCCACAATAGATTGCCGTTTTCCATTGACTGCCTAACTTTTCCAATCCATATAAGTGGCTTTGTTCAAACAAATGTAATTCGGGTATTTCCTGCTCCTCAACATCAAGAAAGCAAAACTGTATTTCCCCTTTATTTTTGAAATGTTCCGACTCCTTAATATAAATACCACTATAATTACCCGCGCTATTTTTGTAAATCAAACAAGTTCCGGGTACATAAATAGACGGAAACTCGCGGGGCTGTTTTTTTATTAATCGGGCTTTGGGTTTTTCTACAGATATTTTGTTTAAAAACTTATCTAAATTTTTTTGTCTGTCCTTTAAAAACTGTTCGCTTGCATCAAGTTCGCGGCAAGCCTTCAAGTCCTCACCTGTTTCAATGATATCTTTTACAACTGCGTAAATCTCCGAAGTTAGCATCTTACACTCCCAACAACCCAAAGCAAGTCCAAACCAAACATTGGTTTTATCATAAATGATATTTTCTGCCTGTTCATCTAAAACCATCGCGGCAATTTCATCCACGTTTTCTCCCCAATTATAAAGATCGATAAACCTTTCATAAACCTCACAAGTGGTATCGTTTCCTAAAATAGTTGCACTCCAAGCTCCCATATATTATTATTGAATTTCAGTTTTCCGATAAAGATATAATAAAAACGGCTCAACAATAAGCGAACAAAATATGAACATCATCACTTTACAGCGTATTTAAAACCAGCCCATTACCAACTTCACAAATTATTTCCCTTTATTTGCGGTTTTTATTATTGACTGACAAAATGCGCTATTTAAAACTGATCAACATTTTATGCGTTGGCGGCTTGTTTGCTATCGCAGGCCCGGCATCGGCACAAACCGACTCCATTAAGTATAATCACCAGGAATCATTCGGCCCCATTACCTGGCCGGTTACCGGGCAGGGAACACGCTCAAACAGTGGCAAACCTTCGCCAACCTACTGGCAAAACCGTGCCGACTACCAGATCAAAGCCTGTCTTAACGAGGGCAAGGATACTACCATCACCGGTGAGGTTGCCATCACTTATACTAATAACAGCCCCGATCAATTAGACTACCTGTGGCTGCAATTGGATCAAAACTTATTTAAACCCGATTCGCGCGGAGCGGCAGTTACCCCGGTTACCGGCGACCGCTTTGATGTACGCGGCTTTAGCCGTGGCGGCTATCATATAGGTTCGGTTGAGGTTACTTACAAAGGTCAAACCTATAAAGTAACCCCGGTAATAACTGACGCCCGTATGCAGCTGCGCCTGAACGCGCCAATGGATGGTAAAGGCGAAAAGATAAACGTGAAGATCAATTATGATTTCGCAATTCCGTTTTATGGAGCCGACCGTATGGGTCGCAAAAAGTTTAAACAAGGCTACGTTTACGAAATTGCCCAATGGTACCCCCGCATGTGTGTTTATGACGATGTTGAAGGCTGGAACACCCTACCCTATATGGGCCTTGGTGAATTTTATTGCGAATACGGCGATTTTGATTACTACATAACCRCACCCGCCAATATGGTGGTGGTTGGTTCCGGCGATCTGCAAAACCCGGAGGAAGTACTATCGCCCGCGCAATTAGCCCGCATGGCCGAAGCTAAAAACAGCGATAAAACCGTAATGCTGATTAAACAGAACGAAGTTGGCAAAGCGGCAACCCGTCCGTTTAAAGGCTGCCTTACCTGGCATTATAAAATGCTGAACAGCCGCGATGTTGCTTTTGGCGCGTCAAATGCGTTCATCTGGGATGCGGCAATGGTTAATTTCCCATCGGGTCGTAAAGGTATTGCCATGTCGGCCTATCCGGTTGAAAGTGCTGGTGCTGATAGCTGGGGACGCTCAACCGAGTACCTGAAAAACAGTATGGAGATATACTCAAAAGCTTATTTTGAATACCCATGGAACTCTGCAGTAAATGTATCGGGCGTGGCTTTGGGCATGGAATATCCGGGAGCTATATTTTGCTTAAACAACCTAAAAAAAGGCCAGCTTTGGGGCGATGTGACACATGAGATAGGCCACAACTGGTTCCCGATGATAGTAGGATCAAACGAGCGCAAGTACATGTGGATGGATGAAGGTTTTAACACCTTTATTAATGAATATGCCAGCCAGCAATTCAATAAAGGCGAGTATAACGATACTACTAAAATGGCCCAGCGTATTTTGGGTATGTTTCGCCACAGCAACGACCCTTTGATGACAGCCCCCGAAGCTATTGGCTTGAATGATTACGGTCAGTATTATGTAAAAACCGCTTTAGGTATGGATATGCTGCGCAATGTAGTATTAGGTCCCGAGCGTTTTGATTATGCTTTCCATGAATATATTAAAAACTGGGCATTTAAACACCCATTACCTTACGACCTGTTCCGCGCCATGAACGATGCCAGCGGCGAAGACCTTAACTGGTTTTGGAAAGCATGGTTTACCACCACCTGGAAGCTTGACCAGGCAATTACCAACGTTAAATATGTAGATGATAAAGCAGACAAAGGCGCGCTGATCACCATCACCAATAACGAAAAAATGGCTATGCCCGTTGATCTGAAAATCACCCAGGCCAACGGAAAAACCGAAACCATACATTTACCTGTAAATGTATGGCAGCGCGGCGGTGTATGGACATTTAAATATCCATCAACTGTAACCATTAAATCCATAGTGATTGACCCTGAGCATGAGCTACCGGATGTTAATTTAAAAAACAACGTTTATTACGGGGAGTGATTTAGTCATTAGTCATTAGTCATTAGTCATTAGTGAAAATTTTAAATAGCGATGGGTGTTTTAGGCTCACCGCTATTTTTTTTGTTTATAATTCTCTTACAAGGCGAGATATAGGGTAATCATGAAAGCAGATATCACGGAGGTTGTAGCAATCTAAAGTTTCGCCCTTATTTTGCCCCGCTATTCAAATATCCCGCCAACGCATTAATCCTCCCGGCCACAACATCTATCTGCTGCTTAGCCTCATCCCAGCTACGTTGCTCTATAGCTTCGCGGATGCCGGGCAATGTTTTAACGCCGTAGCCTGTGTAAAAGCCTGGCGCGTAAATGGTATGCCTATACCAGCCGCGGCGTGGTAAGCCTTCGGCGGCAAGCAATTGCTGTTCGGCCTGGTAAAGGAGTTTGTTTAGTTTATCGTGGTCGCCATCTTTAAGCGCGGCGGCGGCCCAATAGGTGGCCAGTTTATCCGCGCTTTTCTTTAATGAATCCAGCGCGCCGGTTAATGGTTTAAAATCTATTTGTGGCACTTCGCTTTTAGCTGTCGGGGCCTTGTACAGGCGGGTTGGGTCGGCAGCGAGGGTATAGTTATTGGCTTTTATCAGCTGGTTATCTATTTTAGTGGCTTCGCGGGTATCGTCTGCCAGCTTGGTAAGTTCGGTGGCATATTTGCTGATGGTAGCCTGCAGGCTGCGGAAATCAAAGGGCAGCACATCGGCATCGGCCATCCGCAAAACCGAGTGACCGGCAGTTTGCGACAAGGCCACGCCATAAGCAAAATCAGGATCTTTAAAGCGTTTGTAATCATCAAACGAATCGTAAATTGAGTGGTATTCGCCACCGCCGTCTTCGCCGCCAAAACCAAAATCAAGCGTAGGGATGCCCAAATGTTGCAGGAACGACGAAAAATCAGACCCCGATCCCAACGCTTCCAGCTTCTCGCCCTTATACTCCAATATTTCCTTTTTATCACTGGTTGATTTGGCATTAACCAGTTTCATGGCCTTTTTACGATCGAACACACTTACTTTGGTTTGCGGGTCGGTTATGCCCCGGGTTACCTCATCAATAAAACTTTCTAAAGCCTGCGAACCGCCTGCACCTAAARACCCACGGCCATTACTGTCCGAGTTGATATAAACCACGGCCTTTTGCTGCAATTCTTTATCATGGTCTTCCGCAAACTCGGTAGAGCCCAACAAACCAGGTTCTTCGCCATCCCATGAGCAGTAAATAATGCTGCGTTTTGGTTTCCAACCGGTTTTTAGCAGGTCTCCAAGGGCTTTTGCTTCTTCAATCATAGCTGCTTGTCCGCTTATCGGGTCATTGGCGCCATTTACCCAGGCATCGTGGTGGTTGCCGCGCATCACCCATTCATTGGGATAGGTGGAGCCCTTAATTTTGGCTATCACGTCATAGGCCGGTACCATATCCCAGTTAAATTCCATTTTAAGGTGCACCAGGGCCTTTCCGCCACCAATATGGTAAGTTATAGGCAATGAACCGGCCCAGCCAGCCGGTACTACCGGGCCATCAAGCGCGGCCAGCAGTGGTTGAGCATCATGATAGCTGACAGGCAGTACAGGTATTTTCAATATCGTGGTGGCATCTTTCCTATCCAAACGTTTGGCATCTTTGGTAGCGCCCACACCCGGTGTAAGCGGATCGCCGGGATAGATCACCATATCCATTACCGAACCGCGCTGTACACCAAACTCATTTTTGTAAGCCCCCTTAGGGTACACATCCCCTGCAGAGTAACCATCATCAGCAGGATCTGAATAAATGATACAGCCTATAGCTCCGTGCTCATAGGCTACCTTGGGTTTTATACCCCGCCACGAGCGGCCATATTTAGCTATTACTATTTTACCTTTCACGTCAATACCCATGGCGGCCAGCTTTTCGTAATCGTCCGGCAGGCCATAGTTAACAAATACCAGCTGGCCGTTCACATCGCCATCGGCGCTCCAGGCATTATAGGTAGGCAGCTGATTGGGCTGGCCCGATGTGGCATCCTCCGTTAGCGCAGGCTCCTTAAGCGAAGCCGTGTAGCTTGTTGGCCCTGTAAGCTCCAGCACCCTTGTTTTAGGTGTAGGGAATAATACCGTGTACGTTTCAATATGCGCATCAAGCCCATAGCTTTTATACATGGCCAGTATTTTATCGGCAACAGCCTTGCTGCCCGGCGAACCCACATTATGCGGAAATGCCGAAAGTGTTTTAATGGTTTCGCCTATGCGTTGGGCACTCAGGGCTTCATCAAAGGTTTTTTCGGCAGCTATTTGTTTGGCCGACGATGCCGGTGTAAAGCCGATTAATGTTTTTTGCTGCGCGAAAGTTGCTGTTGATATTGCTAATAAGCCAAGGGTAAGGGTTTTCTTCATGACAAATGTTATAGTGATGTGTGTAAGATAGTAAATTTTGGTATGGGTGATATTTGATAGAATGTAAAAATGATGATGGGTTATTTCTTCCCTTTTATTAACACACGCGTTCAAATCAAATTTCTAAAATCCGAAATCTCAATTCCCAATTCTCCAAAATAACCTTAATTTCGCTTTTTCAAGAAAAGAGGAAAAGATTTTGGATTATTTACAGGGTTTAAACCCCGAACAAAGGGCAGCGGTAGAACAAACCGAAGGGCCGGTGATGATCATCGCCGGTGCGGGATCGGGCAAAACAAGGGTTATTACCTACAGGGTGGCCCACCTTATTCGTAAGGGTGTGGATTCATTTAACATACTGGTTTTAACATTTACCAACAAAGCCGCCCGCGAAATGCGCGAACGTATTACCCACGTGGTTGGCGGTGAAGCTAAAAACATCTGGATGGGTACCTTCCACTCGGTTTTTGCCAAGCTGCTGCGTGTGGAAGCCGAAAAAATTGGCTACCCCAGCAACTTTACCATTTATGATACCGACGATAGCAAGAGCGTACTAAGGGCAATTATAAAAGAATTGAACCTGGATGATAAGCTATACAATGTAAATTTTGTACTTAACCGCATATCGGCCTCAAAAAATAACCTGATATCATTTAGGGAATATAATAAAAATGAGCAGATCCAGGCCGACGATATGTCGACAGGGCGTGGACAGCTGGGTAAAATTTACGAGATGTATGCCACTCGCTGCTACCGTGCCGGCGCTATGGATTTTGATGATTTGCTTTACAAAACCAACGAGCTGCTTAAACTACACCCCGATGTACTGAACAAATACCAGCACAAGTTTAAATACCTGATGGTGGATGAGTACCAGGATACCAACTTTTCGCAATACCTTATTGTAAAAAAACTGGCCGCCGTTAACGAGAACCTATGTGTTGTAGGTGATGACGCACAAAGTATCTACGCCTTCCGGGGGGCCAATATCCAAAACATCCTCAACTTTGAAAAGGATTACCCGGATTTGAAAGTATTTAAGCTGGAGCAGAACTACCGGTCGACACAAAACATTGTGAATGTGGCCAACAGCATCATCAGCAATAATAAAGAGCAGCTTAAAAAGAATGTTTTCAGTGAGAAGGAAGCCGGTGATAAAATAAAGATAATGCGTGCCTTCAGTGACAACGAAGAAGGGAAAATGGTGGCCGAAGCCATTATGCAGGACAGGAGCCTGAAGGGTAAAAAATGGCATGATTTTGCTATCCTGTATCGTACCAACGCCCAGTCGCGCTCTATGGAGGAGGCCTTGCGTAAGCTGGGTATCCCTTATAAAATTTATGGTGGTTTGTCTTTTTACCAGCGTAAAGAGATTAAGGATCTGATAGGCTACTTTCGCCTTACATTTAACCCTAATGATGAGGAAGCGCTGAAACGCATCATCAATTACCCTAAAAGGGGAATTGGCGATACCACGGTTGACAAGATCATTGTAAGCGCCGATCATCATAAGGTTACCCCATGGGAGGTAATAGTTGATCCGGTTCAATATTTTGATGGTAAACCGTCTCCGTCTCTCAGCAACTTTGCCACCATGATCCAAAGTTTCCAGGTGCTGTCAAAAACAAAGTCGGCCTATGAATCGGCATTGTATATTGCCCAGCACTCGGGCTTACTTAAAGATCTTTACGAGGACAAATCTGTAGAAGGACTAAACCGCTACGAAAACATACAGGAGTTGCTGAATGGGATTAAGGAGTTTAGCGAGCGTGAAGACATTGAAGAAAAAGGCCTGGATATATTTATGCAGGATATTGCTTTGCTTACCAACGATGATAAAGACAAAAACCAGGATGCCGATACGGTATCACTCATGACCATTCACTCCAGCAAAGGATTGGAGTTTTCGCAGGTGCATGTTGTGGGCCTGGAAGAGAACCTGTTTCCATCGCAGATGTCGCTCAATTCGCGCAGCGACCTGGAAGAAGAACGCCGCCTGTTTTACGTAGCCGTTACCCGTGCCGAAAGTAAGCTCACTATAAGCTATGCTACTTCGCGCTTTAAATTTGGCACACTCATCAGCTGCGAGCCAAGCCGCTTCCTGGATGAGATAGATGCTAAATACCTTGAACTTRATTACAGCGCCAAAACAACAACTACCAGTAACAACCCATTTTTTGATGATGACCGTAAGGCATGGAGCGGTGGTAAACAAGCAGATGCTTTCTCGAAACCAAAACCGGCAACATCCGCGCCGGTAAAAACCACATCTATACTTGCAAAGGCGCATGTGGTATCGGCAAATTTTAAACCATCTGATACATCAAACCTGCAGGTAGGTATGGAAGTTGAGCACGAGCGCTTTGGCTTTGGCAAGGTACTTAGCTTAGAGGGTCACAAACCTGATATTAAGGCTACCATATTTTTTAAAGAAATAGGCCAAAAGCAATTGCTACTTAAATTTGCTAAATTGTATATAATCAACAATATGAACTAATAGTTAATCCACATTTCGTGGAACACTTTCCCCATTTTTACTTAAAATATGCC
>NZ_JBFUKF010000090.1:0-16379 GCF_056400985.1 Mucilaginibacter sp. P4_G9
TATCCATATTGATGAGCCAACAATGAATATGTTGTTTACCATCAATACTTCTCCTTTCTTTGGTAAAGAAGGTAAATTTGTTACCTCACGCCACCTGCGCGACCGTTTATACAAAGAGATGGAAAAAAACCTGGCGCTTAAGGTTGTTGAAACCGAATCGCCTGATTCATACCTGGTATATGGTCGTGGTATTCTTCACTTATCTGTATTGATTGAAACCATGCGTCGTGAAGGTTACGAGTTGCAGGTTGGTCAGCCACAGGTTATTGTTAAAGAGATTGATGGTGTTAAATGTGAGCCTGTTGAAACCCTGATTGTAGATGTACCAGGCGAAGTTGCCGGTAAAGTAATTGAACTGGTAACACAACGCAAAGGTGATCTTTTGGTAATGGAGCCTAAAGGCGATTTACAACACTTGGAGTTTGACATTCCAGCGCGTGGTATCATTGGTTTACGTAACAACGTATTAACCGCTACAGGTGGTGAGGCTATCATGGCTCACCGCTTTAAAGCATATGAACCATGGAAAGGTCAGATCCCGGGCCGTTTAAATGGTGTATTGGTATCAATGGATACCGGTAAAACTACCGCTTTTGCAATTGATAAATTACAGGATCGTGGCAGGTTCCACATTGATCCGGGAGTTGATGTTTACGAAGGACAGGTATTAGGCGAGCACATCCGCGATAACGATTTGGTTATTAACTTAACTAAAGGCAAGCAGTTAACCAACATGCGTGCATCTGGTAGCGATACCAACGTTAGGATTGCACCAGCTATCAAATTCTCGTTAGAAGAATCAATGGAATATATCCAGGCCGATGAATACATCGAAGTAACTCCACAAAGCATCCGTTTACGTAAAATATTCCTTAACGAAAACGAAAGACGGATTAACGCCAAGAGGTTTTCAAACCAATAATAAGGTAGTCCTTAGACAATGACATGCAAAAGCTCCGTGAAAACGGGGCTTTTTTTTTGAAAAAATGACTAAGAGATAATCGGTCTATATAGTTTTTTAGTACCTTACTGTGGAAATTTTTAGTTTAAACCTTATTCACGTATGAAGAGATATTTACTCCATTTTATTGCATTTACTGCAATTGTTGCCCTTTGTGCTTCATGTTCTAAAATTACAGACCCGGTAGTAGTTCCGGAATTAAAAACGATAAGCCTGGGAAGAGATACATTGACACTTACAGTTGGACAAACTTTTCAGCTTGATGTTAAACTCACTCCATCTGATTATGATAAGTCGCTCATTAAAATGGCAGCGTCGGATTCTACTGTTATTGCAGTTACCAATAGTGGCAAAATAACAGCTAAAAAAGCAGGTATTTCGGTAATTATAGCAACTAATGATAAGCAAACTATATCTGTAACCTGTTTGGTTAGCGTTGTTTCAAAACCCGTTATCGATAGTTTAAAAATGGGGTTATTGCTTTACCTGCCATTTAATAACAGCGGTGCAGATTCATCCGGAAAAGGGAATCATAGTATCATCCATGAAATTACTTCGGTACCTAACCGTTTTGGAACAGCAAATACAGCTTATTATTTTAATGGGACAAGCAGTTATATTCTGGTAAAAGATAGACCTGAATTACGCCTGAGCAATACAGATTTTACACTGAATATGTGGATTAACCTTGATGAATACAATATATCATCCGGGAGTGCTTTGCTTGCAAAAAATAGTGGTCCGTACCAAAACGGCTGGAATTGTTCAATAACCGGGTTGGGTACAACAAATACCAATATAGGCAACGCGTTTTATAATGTATCAGGAGGTGATGATCCACACGCGGTGGGCAATACGGTTGTTAGTTTACATCAATGGCGAATGGTAACCATTACTTATAGCCTGTCGCTACAAAGGATCAGCTTTTATATCAATGGTAAGTTTGATCATGCAACCGATGGTATACCTACACCAAACCCAACCACTGCGGTCGATCTTTTCATCGGCAAAAACAGTTATATTGATCCATCTGGTTTAACACCACCTTATTATATTAAAGGGAAGCTGGACGATATCCGGATTTATAATCGCATAATATCTCCCGCGCAAATAACTAAACTATATACGTTGCCTTATTAAGGTCGCACTCATTTATAAAACAAAAAGAATGCTCAACAATAAGCATTCTTTTTGCTTATTTGCTTCTTAACCTGCCCATCAGTCCATCAATAATCCCGTTGATATCTTCCGATAGTTTTAAAAAGTAAACCGCCGGTAAATAAAGCGCGGTAATAAACGCGGTTCGTACCATGGTATCAATATAATAATTATGCAGGTGTGGCAGTATCCAAACTGACAGGTAATAAACTAAAATACCTGTTACCAAAGCCAGCAGGCATTGAACGGTAAAAGGCTGCATTTTAAAAGTTACCCAAATGAATATATACCTGAAAAGGTTAAAAATAAAAACAGTAATAGCCGAAGCGATGCCAGATCCGGTAATGCCGTAAATAGGAATTAATACCAGGTTGGCAGTAATAATAATACCAACCAGCAACAGGTTAAACAAAGCCTCGTACCTGAAATATTTTGAAGTTGCCATGATAACCCCGTTTATACCTGTTGATGCCTCGATCAAAAAGCCGATGCTTACAAAAAATATGGCATATTTACCCGCACTGTATGCCGGTGGAATCAGAGCGAAAATGTTATCAATGCTCGCCCACATGAGTATAAATATAAACAGGGAGCTAATGAGTTGGGTAACACAGCTTTTTTCATAAACAGTACGGATATTCTGCAGATCATTGGTTTTAAATGACTCGGCCACTATGGTATAAGCAATGCTGTACAATGACCGGGTTGGAAGTGTAATGATCAATCCAAAGTTAAATGCAAGCATATAAATACCTGTGTTGCTTAATCCAAGCTTTTTAAAAATGAGATAGTTGTCAACATTTTGGATAATTACTGGTGCGGTTCCTGTTAATATGGTAAAGAAGCAGATGCCTATCAGTTTATAAGCCATTTCCTTATTCAGAAACTCAAGATCGGGCTTAAGCGAAAATTGATTGTCTTTGATGAGCCTGATAATGATAAAAGCTGTAGGGATGAGATTAGCCACCAGCCAAAGCACCATAAATGCCCCGAAGTTTATCAGCTTAAAATAAATAAGCAACATAGGCACCAGTATAAATATTCTTTTGGTAAACTCCCGTAAAATAAGGCCGGTTGTCATGTTGTAAAGCATCCGGGCATAAAGATCAAACACATTAAAAAACAGGGTGAAAATAGTAAGCGGCATCAGGTACCAATAATATGCCGCAAGCAAGGCTGATTTAGATAAGTTTTGTCCAACTATTTGATCTTTAAAAAGATATGCTATTAGTAAGAATAATATGGTACCCGCTAACGATACCATACAAGCTAAAAACAAATAGCCATGGTGGTTTTTTTCCTTGTTACGAAAGTAAGGGAAATACCTTGCTGTACCATTAAAACCCAGGATAGCAAACTGGGCAAACATAAGCGGAGCAGAGGTTAGTATACCTATTAAACCAACTTGTGCAGCTGTTAGTGAATGCGGTAAAATATAGTTTGTGGAAAGAAACCCAATGAACACACCCAGGTACGAATAGATGGAACCCTTAATGGTTTGTCGTTTTATTATGCCCATTCAGTAATATAACCGCTGTAATGTATGTTGTAAAATGATACTTTTGAATTGTACATGGCAAATATAAAATATAAAGTGTGTGTGTTAACGGTTACCTATGCAAATAGGTGGCAATTTTTGGAGCAGGTGCTGAAACGGGTACTTTCTTTGCATCAGGTTTCACAGGTTGTAGTGGTTAATAATGCCTCGGCTTATAGCGTGGATGAAAAGGTTGCCGGTCTTGAAAATAGCAAAGTTATCGTTTTAAATAATGCTGATAATATAGGCTCGGCAGGTGGATATAAACAGGCTATTGAATATGCTTGCCGGCAAACCGATGCCGACATGATTTGGCTGCTGGATGATGATAACCTGCCCGATGAAAATGCGCTTGCCGGTTTACTTGCCAAATGGAATGAACTTGAGGTTGATAATAACAAAAAGGCACTTTATTGTTTACGCGAAGATCGGCTGCCGCATGTTAAAATTGCCCGTGGCGAAAACCCCGCCAGGTATTATTTGGTGCCCGATAACTTTATGGGCTTTAGCGTGTTTAATATTCTAAGAAATCAGTTTTATAAGAGGAATGATAAATTTGATAAGGAAGTTGATTATAAAGATAAAGTGATGATGCCTTATGTACCCTACGGTGGGTTACTGATGCATCGGGGGATGGTTGAATTGATAGGTTACCCCGATGAACGTTTCTTTGTTTATGTAGACGACTCCGAATACACCTATCGCATTACTCAATCGGGCGGCACCATCTGGTTGATACCATCGTGCAAGGTTATTGATATAGATATGTCGCAGGGAATAAATTACCAGCCTAAGGCTTTTCATTCACATTTGCTGGATTTGTGGAGTTTCAGAACTTATTATGCCATACGTAACAGGATGTACTTTTATGTAAAGGTGGCCGTGCGGTCGCCCTTTGTATTTAGGCTGAATAAAGGATTGTACATGGGGTATTTATGGCTGATAAGTAAGCTGAGCGGCAAGCAAAGCGAATACCGCAAATTAGTATCGGCGGTTAATGACGGACTTCAGGGCAAGCTTGGTAAAGCGTCGCCTGAAAAGTTTTAATAAGCAATAAAAGTTTTACCTTCGTAAATAATGCAGGAATCAATTATTGGCGGCGAATATAAAACCGCGTACGATCAATTTTATCAGAAACACGATGAAGCCTGGCGCATGCTTGGTGCCAAATACAAAGCGCAGCATATTATTGATGTATGCAAGGGCTTAACTTTTGCCAATGTACTGGAAGTAGGTGCAGGCGATGGCAGTATTTTAAAGATCTTGTCTGATAATAACTTTGCATCCGAGTACCAGGCAGTTGAAATTTCGGGTAGCGGAGTGGAGTACATCCTGTCGCGCGGTATAAAAAACCTGAAAGCTGCGCAGGTATTTGATGGTTATAAGCTGCCTTTTGCCGATGATAGTTTTGATCTGATCATCCTATCGCACGTGTTGGAGCATGTGGAGCATGAGCGGATATTGCTGCGCGAAATAAAAAGGGTGGCAAAACGATGCGTTATTGAAGTGCCGCGTGATTATAAAAGCGGTGTTGATACCCGCATTAAACACTTTTTGGCATACGGCCACATCAATGTGTACACACCAACATCGTTACGTTACCTGTTGGCTACCGAGGGTTTAGAAGTAGAAGAGGACCTTACTTCGATGATAGAGCCTGAGGTTACAAAATTTAACATGTATGTTAATCAAAAGAAATCCCAAAGCCTTTTGAAAAACCTGCGTATAGCTACTGAGTTTAGGGTTAAACAGGCACTAGGAAAAATTATGGGAAAAAAAGTGAGCGAGCAATTTGCCAACGCTTATACCGTTCTGTGTAAAAAGGCCGCTAAGCAACCTGAATTATTTTGATTTTTCCAATAAATGCAAAAACTTGCCCCAATAGCCCTGTTTGTATACAACCGGCCCAATCACACGCGCCGTACCATTATTCATCTTCAAAAAAATGTTTTGGCAGATGAATCCCGTTTGTACATTTTTTGCGATGCATCCAAAACTGAAGCCGACCGTGCTAAAGTTGATGAAGTAAGGCAAATGGCTAAAGAAACAACCGGCTTTAAATCGGTGAAAGTAATTATGCGCGATAATAACCTCGGTTTGGCCGAATCCATTATCAGTGGGGTTACCCAATTGGTTTATGAATATGGCAAAGTGATTGTTTTTGAAGACGACCTGCTATCATCACCTTACACGCTCCAATATTTTAATGAAGCGCTAACCCGTTATGCAAACGAAGAAAAGGTGATGCATATTGGCGCGTATATGTACAACCTGGAAGAAAAGGATCTGCCCGAATTGTTTTTTTATCGTGCTGCCACCAGTTGGGGCTGGGCAACGTGGGCGCGTGCCTGGGATAGCTTCGAACCCGATATTGATAAACTTATAGCACAGTTTGACTCTTTAAAGATCCTTAAATTTTCGATTGAGGGCAAAATGAATTTCTGGAAACAAATCCAGGATTTTAAAGCTGGTAAAAATAATTCCTGGGCTATACGCTGGTACGCTTCTATATTTTTAAAGGGCGGATTAACTTTAAATCCTTCAAAATCCTTTATACAAAACATAGGTCATGATGGTAGTGGGGTACACTCTAATAACGAAGATATCTACCAGGTACAAATTGCCAGGCAACCGGTTAAAAATTTTCCTGCAGAAATAACAGAAAATTACCAGGCTTACCAGGCGATTAAACATTTCCTAAATAACCGAAAAGGTAACCTTGTGCAAAGGGGAGTACGGTTTGTAAAACAATTGCAGGCAAAATACCTCTCAAAAAAATAAATTACTTTATTGCCGTAAGTACAATATATGGGGAAAGTAACCTTGATTCGACAGGAATAATTTTAGTTGCAATTTTACCGGTTAGCCATAAGGTTTTAAAAAAAAGTTTCACCAGACCTGGTTGCTGTGCGCGGTTCTCCAGCCATACAGAAAATTTGCCATAATAATAGGCTTTTACTTTTTTCAATCCCAGATCCTTACAATATCCGGCTAATAATTCCGGATTCATACTGCTGATATTGTGTTTATCGTAGTTGTCCAAATCAAACTTACGTTGTACCCAACCGTTAACACCGGTAAAATTGGGCAACGTAATAAATAATGTTCCGCCGGGCTTTAAAAAGGACAGATGCCTATTTATAATATCTTTGKTATCGTTAAAATGTTCTATTAACCCGCATGATAAAACAAGCTCGTATTGCGTTTGCGGTTGATAAGCAAACAGGTCGCCCTCAATTATAGATACATCTTTTTTACTTAAATCATTGGTGTTTAATACTTCCTCTAATGTTTTAGGATGAACATAGAAATCAAAAAGCGTGGTTTTTAATCCAAAATATTTCTTCAAAAATATAGCATAATATCCGGGGAAGCCGCCTAATTCTATCGCAGACGACAACTTATTTTCTGTGATTATGTTTGCTAATAATTTATGAAAAGTATAATTAGAGGGAACATTAAATGCTATATCCTTTTTTGATTCCCAGTAATTGGCCCAAAAAGCCTTATCGGTGAGTTCGTTGCTCATAAGTGCAAAGGAAATAAAAATTAGCACAAATCAGCATTTCAAATTATACGAATTTAAAATCCTCTATAAGCGCAAATAGAAGACCGTCAATTCTATATGAGTTAAAAATCTTAACAGGTATTAGGATAAAAAAAGTAAAAGCGAGTTGAACTAATAAGAGGATGATGATCTTTTAATTCGGGCATTATCAATTTAAGCGATCAATTCGTAAAATTGGCTAATTTTGGTGTAATTAGTGCTCTAATTAAAATTCATGTAATTCGCGTCAATGTTAAAAGTAGTGCATCTAAATACCTACGATGGTAATGGGGGAGCAGGTCGGGCCTGCATGCGGCTTAACCGGGCACTGCAGGACCAAAATATCGATTCAAAAATTGTTGTTCATTATAAATTTGGCAGGAATCCGCAGATAGGTACTTTTAATTCAAATAAGATTCAAAAATCATATACTGCTTTTACAATCATATTGGAGCGGTTACTGACCAAACGATTTTTAAAGCCCCTGCGCACCCCTTTTTCGTTTGCATGGTTCGGTCGTTCGGTTATTCACCATCCCGATGTAAAAAATGCCGATATCATCCACCTGCACTGGATCAATCATGGTTTTCTTGATCCAAAGCACATTGCCGAAATTGCCAAACTAAACAAACCGGTTGTATGGACCTTTCATGACAGCAATGCTTTTACCGGTGGTTGCCATGTACGCTATACCTGCGATCATTACATGCGGGAGTGCGGTAACTGTCCGCTACTCATTAATGCGTCTGAGGATGATATTTCACACCAGATCTGGCAAAAAAAACATAAAGCGTATGAAGTGTTGGATTTTGCTATAGTTGCGCCCAGTTCCTGGATGCATAAGTCTGTGAAAGCCAGTAGTCTGATGAATGAAAAGGCTGTGCATCAGATTCCAAATACACTGGAGACCGATATTTTTAAACCCATTGATAAGAAACTGGCAAAGGGAAAAGCCGGGCTGCCAGCTGATAAATTTATTTTTCTGAGTGGGTTTATGCCATCGCGCAAGGACCTGCATAAAGGTACCCAATACCTGTTGGAAAGTATGGAGCTGTTAAAACAACGTTTAGGTACCCATGCGGATAATGTTGAACTGGTAGTTTTTGGCAATCGCGGTACTGAAGGAGTGCCCGACTTTCCTTTCAGGACCAGTTTTTTAGGGACTATAAATAATGATGAACAACTGGCGCAATACTACGCCGCCGCCGATGCTTTCCTGATCCCGTCGCTTGAAGATAACCTGCCTTATACGGTAATGGAAAGCCTTGCCTGCGGAACACCTGTAATAGCCTTTACCACGGGCGGCATTCCCGATATGGTGCAGCATGGATATAATGGTTATCTGGCCACTTATCGTTCGGCAGAGGGCTTCGCTGATGGAATGGAGTGGATCATTCAGCATCCGAAGAACGAACAGTTGCAACAGCAGGCCCGGCAAACAGTAATGGATACTTTTTCGGAACAGGTTATTGGGAAAAAACACATAACACTTTATCAAAGTTTACTAAAAGTAACAGGAGGTGCTGATGTTTAACCCTAAACTAAGCGTTATTACCGTTGTGTACAACAATGTTCGTGATATTGAACGTACTATGCTTTCCGTTTTGGGTCAAACTTATAATAATATTGAATACATCATTATAGACGGCCTCTCGAATGATGGCACTTTGCAGGTGATTGAAAAGTATAAAAATCGCATAAGCAGGTTCATAAGCGAAAAAGATAAAGGCATTTATGATGCCATGAACAAGGGGTTGGCTATAGCTACGGGCGACTACGTGATCTTCATGAACTCCGGTGATGAGTTTTATGATGCTGAAACAGTAGCCGCCGTGTTCGCTACTACTGATGATGCCGATATTTATTACGGCGAAACCGAAATGATTGCCGATGATGGCCAAAGCCTTGGTCAGCGCAGGCATAAAGCTCCAGCTAAATTTACCTGGAAAGGGTTTARATATGGAATGAGCATTAGCCACCAGGCTATTTACATCAGGCGGGCCCTAACAGAACCGTACGACAGTAAATATCAACTAAGTGCGGATATAGACTGGATCATCCGGGCAGCTAAAAAAGCTAAAAAGATAGTAAATGCAAATCGTTACGTTGCCAAATACCTGGTAGGGGGGATGTCAAAAAAAAGGCACCGCCAAAGTTTGCAGGAACGTTTTGATATCATGAAGCAGAATTATGGATTGATCCCAACCATTCTGAATCATATTGTGATAGCCTTTAATTTGGGATGGTATTGGTTGAAAAACAAAAGAACCAACGATTGATTGGTTGTATAAAAAAAGCGATGAGTTAATCACCCATCGCTTTTTTATCCTGAAGAAAAATTTATTTAAACTTTTTTTGCAACCGGTTTTGCAACTGTTTTCTTTTTGGTTTCGGCGTACACTGCACCTCCAAGAGCCAGTACAAGTAGTATTGATCCGGCTAACGAGATCTTTTCGCCTGCATAATATGATGTTGGGTGGAAGGTGAATTCAACCTTATGGTTACCGATAGGTATCACGGCAGCCCGTAAAAGATAGTCTGCACGAAAATAAGGCTCTTCTTTTCCATCAATCGTCATTGTCCATCCTTTATCGTAGTAGATCTCTGAGAATACAGCAACCTGTGCTACCGTTGAACCACTTTGATAAACAAGGTGTTCGGGAGTATAGCTTGTTAGTTTTATCGTTGCGGTGGCGTCTGTTCCAACAGATTTGCCATCAATCATGCTTTTATATTGCTTGTCAACAATAGCTTCATCTTTTGGCGAAAAGCTGCTGATAGCCTGCATTTCCTCGTCCGCATTTTGGGCAAATTTTATGCTTTTTACAAACCATGCGTTTCCGCATGCAGTTTGATTGGCCTGCATACCGGCATTACCCGTTTTTGGATCGGCGTTTATAATGTATTTAGTGTTCAGCATATCCAGTACATCACGGTTTACGCTTTTGCTGAATTGGTACTCAATAAGTTCATCAAATCTTCTTAGTCTTGCCGAATGAAAACCTCCTACTGTTTTATAAAAATAAGATGAATGTGAATCGTGAAAAGGATCTCCCGAAGTCATATCAAATACCCTGAAATTAGGGTCGGTATCTTTCATGATAAACTGATCAACCTCACGCGGGGTGTATTGCTGTTCCATGTCGGATTTTGCGACAAAGTTTGTATCCCTTAAATAACGTTTATCAACGCCCCACATGTCAAACAAAACAATACCGGCCAAAACTAATGCTGCGATATTAGTTTTTATCTTTTGTTTAATGAGCAACCATACAAGGCCGGCGGTTAATAATACAAATATGAGTGAACGGATGGCATCGGCACGTTCCAGGCTTATCCTATCGTCAATCAGTCCACTTGCTACTGTATTAGCTAATGCTGAATTGCCTTTAAATATTTGGGTAAGGTTGTTAACGAAGGCTAAATGCTCATCTGATTTAAAGCTCAAAATAACATCAGGTATAGCAATCATAATCAATAACAAGCCACCGGTTATGTAGAAAGCTATCTTGGCACGCTTAAAAATTAAGGCTTTATCTGTATTGGTTATAACTTCGTTTATTGCCAACAGGGCCAGTATAGGGAAGCAAAACGCTGCAATTACCAAAGTTGACTCAACCGCCCTGAACTTGTTGTACATGGGTACATAGTTGAAAAAGAAATCGGAAAGGAAGGGCAGGTTTTTACCGAATGATAAAAGCATGCTTAATAAAACAGCACTTAGAAGCCACCATTTTATACGGTTTTTAACTATCAGCAAGCCCAAAACAAACAGGAAGCATATTGCAGCGCCAAAATACCACGGGCCAAATGTGCCTGGCTTATTACCATAATATAATGATTGTGATACAAAGCCCTGTGCCTGTCCCGGATCGACGCCATTATCAGTAAGTGTTTTTACAGCTTTTGAATCCTCACCAACAACTGTGCTGGAACCACCGCCATAGGCATTGGGAATTAAAAAGGTAAAGCATTCGCCCACGCTCTGGCTCCAGTTATAAGCGTAGTCCTTATCAAGACCATGATTTGGCCCGGCGTTACCTTTTGAGGTTAAATTGGCTTTACCCCTGATGGTATATTGGCTATACTCATAGGTGGTCCAAAGTGTGCTTGCGTTTACAGCAATAGCTAATAAAGTGCCCGCAGCTAAGAAGCCAATGGCTTTTAAAAACGGCTTGGTTTGTTTATCCTTTATAGCGTGATAAAGTTCAATACCCAGTAATATTGCAATAGCCAGCAGCAGGTAATAGGTCATCTGCACGTGGTTGCTCCTTATTTCCATTGCCAGGAAAAAAGCAGTGAGTGATGCGCCTAACAGGTACCTGTCACGTAGCGTTAAAATAATACCTGCCAATATCGGTGCAAAAAACGCAATTGCATAGGCCTGGTTGGCGTGCCCGGCCGTTATGTAAATAAAATTGTAGGATGAAAAGGCAAAAGCAATTGCTCCGGCTGCTGCAAGCCATGGCGACAGTCGTAACACGCTGAACAATAGGTATGCCCCTAAAAGGTAAAGCAATACGGTATCAACCGGGTTAGGGAAACCAGCTTTTAAAGCAGCTATCACATGTGTTGTAATGTTTGACGGGAAAGGAGCCCAGATCTGGTAAGCAGGCATACCGCCAAACATCTGGTTTGTCCATAAGGGGGAATGCCCTGTTGCTGCCCTAACATCATTGATCTCTTTTTGCATAGATTGCGCCTGAGACACATCGCCCTGTAATAATACTTTTCCCTGGGTTAAAGGGCTAAAAAAATAAGCGAAGGAAATTGCAATTAAAATTGCTACAATAATGAGGTGAACACTATTACGCTTGAGCCAGTTATTCATTTAAGTTTTTTGAAATGGATAATACAATCCTCAAAAATAGAAATTTGAACGGGATTAGGAATTATTAGTTGTAAAGGAATTACTTAGCAGCCCTGGGAACGGCCACGCATCACAAAAAAGAAGATTACCATTATCACCAGGCTTAAAATGTAAGCTATAACCTGGGGTTTTTGGTAATCCTCGCGGTATTTACGGATGTTAAAAAAATTGTAAACGGCTAATGCACCAACTATCACCCAAAAAAAAGTATTGATTTTACTACAGGTCACAAACAATTGGGTTGCTACTACAAATACAATAAAGTTTGCAATAATAAGGGTTATCGACTCGGGGGTGTTGTTATGGTTAGGGCGTCGTTTGTATATTTCGTCGGGCAGCATGTTGGTTTATTTTATTTCTTCATAATCAACAAACTCGCCTTCAGAGTCGGGCAATTTGCTTTTTTTGCCTTCGGGGATGTAATCAACCTTTATAGCGCCTTCTGGTTTTTTAGGTTCGCGGTAGTTGTGTTGCTGTTGTGCATGCTGTTGAGCTTTATTTACAACGCTTTGAAACAACACAGGTATTAAATACCGCATTAAAGTGCGAATAATGTATAAAATACAAATTGATATGATCAGGAAACGAATGAGTAGCATCTTGATTTAACTTTAAGCTTACAAATATAAGTATATAACGGTAAAATTGTTTGAATATGGTGTTAGCATTAATTTGAGGATCAGGCAATTTGAAAATTTGAAGATGCTGTGACTGTTATTTTCAAATTTTCAAATCGACAAATTTTCAAATTAAAACTTCTCTTCCATCATTTTTTCCAGGGCAAACATTTCATCGCGCAGCTTGGCGGCTAATAAAAAATCCATGTTTTTGGCGGCGGCAAGCATTTCTTTTTTGGTGTTATCTATTGATTTTTTCAGGTCGGGTTTGGTCATGTACTGCACAATCGGGTCGGCGGCCAGTGTTGCCATATCGGCCTCCACATAAGCTTTTTGTACTCCCCCCTTAAAATCAACAACCGATGTTTGCTCCATGATCTCTTCGCGGGTTTTACCTACTGTTGTTGGTGTAATCCCATGCGCAGTATTATAAGCGATCTGTATTTCACGGCGACGGTTGGTTTCATCCATGGTTATCTGCATCGAATCGGTTATTTTATCGGCATACATGATTACCCGCCCGCGGTCGTTACGTGCTGCGCGGCCAATGGTCTGGATCAATGAGCGCTCCGACCGCAGGAAACCCTCCTTATCAGCATCAAGAATAGCCACTAAGGATACTTCGGGCAGATCGAGCCCTTCGCGTAACAGGTTGATACCTATCAGTACATCAAATTCACCAAGACGCAGTCCCCTTAGTATCTCCACCCTCTGCAGCGTTTTAACTTCCGAGTGGATGTAACGGCATTTGATCCCCAGCCTATCCATGTATTTGGCCAGTTCTTCGGCCATGCGTTTGGTGAGGGTGGTAACCAGTATGCGGTCGCCCATTTTTATGGTGCGGTCTACTTCATCCAGCAGGTCATCCACCTGGTTTATCACCGGGCGGATCTCAATGATAGGATCAAGCAGGCCGGTTGGGCGTATCACCTGTTCAACAACTACGCCACCCGATTTTTCCAACTCAAAATCGGCAGGTGTAGCGCTTACGTATACGGTTTGAGGAGCAAGCTTTTCAAACTCCTGGAAGTTTAGCGGGCGGTTATCCAAGGCCGCGGGCAAACGGAAGCCATAATCAACCAATGACATTTTACGCGATCTGTCGCCACCATACATGGCCCTGATCTGCGGAACAGTAACGTGGCTTTCGTCTATAACCATCAGATAATCATCGGGGAAATAGTCAAGCAGGCAAAACGGGCGGGCACCGGGCAGCCTGCCATCAAAAAAGCGGGAGTAGTTTTCGATACCCGAGCAGTAGCCCAGCTCACGGATCATCTCCAGGTCGTAATTAACCCTTTCTTCCAGGCGTTTGGCTTCCAGGAAACGGCCGTCGTTTATAAATTGTTTTTTGCGGGTCTCCAGCTCTTCCTGTATGGCCCAGATGGATTGTACAAAACGTTCACGCGGAGCTACATACAGGTTGGCCGGGTAAACCACCATGTGTGTCATTTTTTCGATTGTTTTGCCGGTGCTCACGTCAAAAGTGGTAAGCTCCTCAATATCATCGCCAAAGAAGGAGATGCGGTAGGCGTGATCCATGTAGGCCGGGAAAATATCAACTGTATCACCCTTAACCCGGAAGGTGCCGCGTTTAAAGTCGGCCGTGGTGCGGGCGTAAAGGATCTCTACCAGCCGGTGTAAAAAAGCGTTCCGGCTGATGCGGGTACCTACTGCGAATTTGAAAACCGATTGCGCGAAATCTTCGGGGTTTCCCATACCGTAAATGCATGATATAGAGGATACTACTATCACATCCCGGCGGCCCGACATTAGGGCGGAGGTAGTGCGTAAGCGCAGTTTTTCTATTTCCTCGTTTATCTGCAGGTCCTTTTCTATATAGGTATTGGTAGTGGCTATAAATGCTTCGGGCTGGTAATAATCATAGTAGGATACAAAGTAGTTCACCGCGTTTTCGGGAAAAAACTGCTTAAACTCGCCATAAAGTTGCGCCGCAAGGGTTTTGTTATGACTAAGTATTAAGGTAGGCTTTTGCGTTTGCTGAATTACATTGGCAACCGTAAACGTTTTGCCCGACCCGGTAACACCCAAGAGTGTTTGGAATGGATCGCCGTTGTTTACGCCCTCAACCAGCTGCCTGATGGCTTCGGGCTGATCGCCGGTAGGGAAGTATTGGGAAGTTAAATTAAAATCCATGTGTAGTGTAAAAATAGCAATTTTAGTTAGCAGTTGGCAGTTTGCAGCCGGCAGTTTGGTTTGTGGTTTGCAATATTTTATATAAAGCAAAAATGCGGTGCTTTTGTTTAGCGGGCAGATAATATCAGTAAGATGGTAGTTTTTTATGGCTGCATTACTCAGCGATAGCAAGTGGAGATTTTTATCGAAAAAACACTGCAAAATATTAAGAAAACTGGGAGATTAAACCACAATTAACCAACAATTATAAAGAAATATCAAGAAAAAAAAATGCTAATCATTTTGCCGACTTTAAACGCTGCGCCCGGGCAAAAAAGCTTTGCTGATTTACCTGGTCTTCTACCTCGGCTATGGCTTTCATGAGGTTGTTTTGGGTATCGGTAAGTTCGGTTGCGGCGGCTTTTATAATTTCCCAAACGGGGCGCATGCGTTCCACCAGTTCCTGGCCTTTTGCGGTTAACTGGATAAGGCGTTTGCGCTCATCGGCCTTGTCTTTTTTCGAGCGGATGAGCTTTTCTTTTTCCAGCTCTTTTAACAGGCTGATGGTGGAAGGGTGGGTATAGCCAATTTCGTTGGCTATCTCAACCACGCTTAAAACGGGTTTAAAATGCAGGGTATAAATAACCGGGAACCATTTAGGCTCAAAATCAATATTGTTGGCTTTGTATATCAGCACCCCATCCTTGCGCAGCGTATCGGCAAGGCGCTGCAGCCTGGTGGAGATGGCTAAAATTCCCGATTCGTCTATAACGTTCATTTGTACCCGGTTGTTAATTGTTCAAATGTAATTGATAAAAAATATTATCGGCGCCCATCAGCGGGAATGATTCGGGCAAATCCTGTTTGGCCAGTTGGGTAAAGCCATTTTTTTCGTAAAAACGATGGGCGGCTTTCAGCATATCAACCGTGCCCAGGTATATGGCCGTTATCTGGTTTTGTTTGCAAAAGGCAATCAGCTCATCAAGTAAGCGCTGCGCGATGCCCAATTCTTTGCCACGGAATTCTTTGCGGACAAACATTTTGCGCAAGGCCCCGGCGTTACCGTCAATAGCAATAAGGGCTATGGTGCCTACGAGTTGCCCATCGTATTTGGCACCCCAGAAGTTGCCGCCGGTTTGGTGGTAGTTTGATTCAATATCCAGCAGGTCGGGCTGGCCTGCAAGCGTTACGGGTACATTAAATTCTATTTGCTGTATAGGTAGTATTATATCAATAATCTGCTCACAGTAAGCATTATCAAGCGGTGTAATTTCAAGCGAAGTATTCATATTAATTAATTTATGTACAAATCTACGTAGTTAACTACATATATCCAAATTGAATTTTATTTTATGACATAGCGCAAACCGGAGGCGTACGCCGCCGGTTTAAGTCAAAAGTTAAAATTCAAAAATCAAAAATGATTTGGGTGGTGGCTATGTGTAGTTCGCGGTTGCCGCGCTGCGCTCGCATGACATGGGATTTCACCCCGCTGCCCGCAGATTTCCGCTGCTCGAGAGTCTCAAATCTCATATCTAACATCTCAAATCTAA
>NZ_JBFUKF010000091.1:0-16335 GCF_056400985.1 Mucilaginibacter sp. P4_G9
CCATATAGGCCGGCATCTATAAGCGAGGTAATATCTTCAGTCAATACACCGCCGATACCGATAACAGGAATGGTCATATTTGCTGCACGCATTTGTTTCATGATAGCTTTAAAGCCTTCCAAACCCAGGATGGGACTTAGCTTTTCTTTGGTCGTTGTGAATCGGTAAGGGCCGCRACCGATATAGTYAACACCTTCGGCAACCCTTTGCTGAACATGTTGAAAAGTATTAGCCGTTCCGCCGATGACCATTTTTTGACCGACAATGCACCTGGCCTGTGCCACAGACATATCCAGTAAACCCAGGTGAACACCGTAAGCCCCCACTTTCAAGGCGATTTCCGGATGGTCGTTCACGATCAGCTTCGCTCCATGCTGGTTACATAACCTATTGGCTTCTATGGCGTATTCCAGGATCACATCTGCGGATTGGTTTTTAACCCGGAGTTGTACCCATTTGCAGCCGGCCTCCAAAGCCTCGCTGATGGCGGTTAGGTGTGTCCCGTTTTCGGGTTGCTGTGAAATATAATGTAGTTTATCGATCATTGGATTCGTATTGTAATTAAACGGGTAGGTTTTTCTGTAATTGAATAAAGCGTTCTACGGCTTTATTTGGTTCATTCCAAAGTGTACCTAATACGGCAGCTCCATCAAACCCCATGGTTTTAAGTTTTGTCAAGGTGGATAGTTCCACGCCACCTAAAGCGATCACTTTAGGTTTAATATTGGTTTTATCCAGTTTAAAATCAGCTGCTAATTTGCTTTGGTAGCCTGGCTTCGATATACTATCGAACACTGGCCCATAAAGAACATAACCCAAAGGTGTTAAATCGGGAAGTATCGAAATATCATGGATAGATGTACTCAACGTAAATTCGTTATCCAGGTAACTTTTCCATTGTACTGTGCTTGCTGCTTCCCGTTCCCTTTCGGTATAATGTAATCTTTTTATCCCATAAGCAGGCGCAATCTCATGAAACTGGTGCAAAGCAATCCTGTCATAAAAACGGGGTGCTATACCATTCAATAAGTCCTTTACCAATTGGATATCACTTTCCGGTTTCCGGAGATGAAAGCATTTCAAACCCGCCATAAACAGGTTGTTGATGAGGATAGGTTCATCATCAACAGCAACCGGGCTTGAAATAGCGATCAGTTCCATTTTTATTACAAATAAATTTCGCTTCCCTTTTGTAAAAACTCTTTCGACTTTTCTTCCATTCCTTTTGATAATGCATCAGTTTCGCCCATGCCGTTTTCTTTGGCGTAGTCGCGTACATCCTGGGTAATCTTCATTGAGCAAAAGTTAGGGCCGCACATCGAGCAGAAGTGAGCGATCTTGGCGCCATCGGCAGGGAGGGTTTCATCATGGAACTCCCTGGCTGTATCGGGATCAAGTGATAAATTAAACTGATCTTCCCAACGGAATTCAAAGCGAGCTTTGCTTAAAGCATTATCGCGATATTGCGCACCGGGATGTCCTTTGGCCAGATCGGCTGCGTGGGCGGCAATTTTATAGGTAATAACGCCATCTTTAACATCCTTTTTGTTAGGCAGGCCCAAATGTTCTTTAGGGGTTACATAGCAAAGCATGGCGGTACCAAACCAACCGATCATAGCCGCGCCGATCGCCGAAGTAATATGGTCGTAACCTGGTGCAATGTCTGTTGTTAACGGCCCTAATGTATAAAAAGGCGCTTCGCCGCAATGCGCCAGTTGCTTGTCCATGTTTTCTTTAATCATGTGCATCGGAATGTGGCCCGGACCTTCAATAATGGTTTGCACATCGTGCTTCCAGGCTATCCTGGTCAGTTCGCCTAAAGTTTCCAGTTCCCCAAATTGTGCGGCGTCGTTGGCATCGGCAATGCAACCGGGCCTTAGGCCATCACCTAAAGAGAATGCCACATCATAAGCTTTCATGATGTCACAGATCTCTTCAAAATGTGTATAAAGGAAATTCTCTTTATGATGTGCCAGGCACCATTTGGCCATAATAGAGCCGCCACGGGACACAATGCCTGTAATACGCTTGGCCGTTAGCGGTACATAGCGTAATAATACGCCTGCATGAATGGTAAAATAATCAACGCCTTGTTCGGCCTGCTCTATCAGTGTATCCCTGAAAAGCTCCCAGGTCAGGTCTTCGGCCTTGCCGTTTGCTTTTTCTAACGCCYGGTAAATAGGTACGGTACCGATCGGTACCGGCGAGTTACGGATAATCCATTCGCGGGTTTCGTGAATGTTTTTACCGGTAGACAAATCCATGATCGTATCTGCACCCCAGCGGCAGGCCCAAACGGTTTTTTCGACCTCTTCCTCGATACTGGAAGTAACAGCAGAGTTACCGATATTGGCATTGATCTTAACCAGGAAGTTACGTCCGATGATCATCGGCTCACTTTCGGGGTGATTAATATTGGAGGGTATAACGGCCCGTCCGGAAGCTACCTCGGCACGTACAAATTCAGGGGTGATGTAGCCTTTTGGGGTGTTAGCGCCAAAACTATGGCCAGGGTGTTGATGGGCCATTACCTCATACTGCCCGTTCAATTGTTCTTTTAGCAAGTCTATACGCTGGTTTTCACGAATAGCGATATACTCCATTTCGGGGGTAATAACGCCCTTCCGGGCGTAATGCATCTGCGATACATTCATCCCCGGTTTGGCACGGTACGGTTTGCTGATATGCGCAAATCTCAAACCGTCCAGGTTTTGATCATTGGCACGCAGATTTCCATAATCGGAAGAAATTTCGCCCAGCTGCTCCACATCGCCCCGGTCCACTATCCATTGCTCACGCAAACGCGGTAAGCCTTGTTTTACGTCAATTTCTATATCCGGGTCGGTAAAGGGGCCGCTGGTATCATAAATAGTTACCGGTGCATTTGGTTCGGTTTCGCCAAACCGGCCGTGCAGTTTGGTGTCGCTCAGGCTTACCTCGCGCATGGCCACTTCAATATTATGGAGCAGCCCTTTAACATACACTTTGCGGGAGGCCGGCAACGGCGTTCGGCTGATCACTTGTTCGTTTGGAATTTTTTCAGTTTTCATAATTTGGTTTTTATGTTTTATCCGCCTTGGGTTGCTTGGATGATGGTGAGGTTATCACCGGGCTGCAGAATATGGGTTGTCCAATTATTTTTAGCAATAATCTCCTGATTGACAGCTATAGCGATGCCTTTGACGGGCAGCGCAAGAACAGTATCAACCATTTGCTGTACTGTGCAAACGTCGGAAACGGAATAATTTTGTTGATTTACGATGATCTCCATCCTGTTTAATTTTTAAACGATAGGAATGGACCCGTTGGAGGATTGGTAAACAACACGGGGTTGTTCTACTTTTCCCTTCGGCAGTACTAACTGCATCAGGTTCAAAGGGTATTTCTCAGCACAAGGCACCCCTAAAGTTTTTTGTAAAGATATAAAGTATTTCGTATTTAATTTACTTTTTATTCTGCTATTAGCCTATGTCATTATTAATTTATGATGGGGGGTATGTTTTCATCAATGCTATTTAAAATCGGCTCAATGGCCTCTCCAATAAGTGTTCTAAGAATTTCCCTTCTGGGCTACTACAAAAAGAGATCAGCCTGTCTATGACGCCAGGCTGATCTCTTTTTGCCCAAATCAGTAGAGGCTTCTGTCGATAAGGTAGCTACGCACAAGCATCGAACATACCTGAGCGGCCGAAGCGTTTTGTCAAATCTTGGCGGATAAACAGTCTCCGCAAAACAAACGAGAACTTAAACAGGAAAAACAACAGGGCTTGAAGAACGAGCTAAAACTGGGAAATGGTTATCGCCGGGATGACAACGAGCTGGTTAATTCATTTATTTAACAGAAATTCGAAATAGTTTTCATGATATATTAATAATGGGTTATAATTTTTATTGAATCTTGGAATCTCGATTTGTTGTCATGCGATATTCTTTTTGTTCATTATCGTTCAGCATGCGCTGTGCATTTGCCATTCCTACTATCAGCAGGAAAAAAAAGCATACAGCTACATGTTATCTTTACTATTTTCAACTTTGGTATTAATACGTTCATGGGTTAAGATTTTTTAATAAAGTTTACCAGGATAACATCATTTTCCCGGATATCAAACTCCTGGGAATACCCGGAATTAGGCTTGATTTCAATTTCCCGTTTTGCAACAGGAGAGCCATTTTCTTCTTTTAACTTTTCAACCTGCTGCCTGTTCAGCTGTCCAGGCCTGCCCATATCCACATAACTTGTATAGGCATCGTTCATCCTATAACCTACTTTATAAATTTCCATTGTATATTTTCCGGCAGGCACATGCGATAAGTTTATTTTTATTTTGCCTTTTGATTTGGCAGGCAAATCCTTTATATAGTAAGATTGATTATTGACAGAATCCGGTAAAGTATAGGTATAATCCCACAATAATGCCTGGATATCCCCTTTATCATTTTTACAAACCCATGAACGTGTGTCATTATTAGCTAATTCGGTTCCTCCAAGCTTATTCATAAATTTATAAGAATAAAAAGCCGGCTTGTTTATACCTTGAATGTTGAGTAAACCAAAACCTCCATGAAAAGGTGTAAACCGTGGGCCCGGTTCTTCAAAAACATCGGTAAAAACCCAGTATGACATGGAGTTGGCCGCGTTGCCAACTTGTTTTAATTTCTCCAGGATATAGGCTGCTTCCTGATAACTGTCGTGCACAGGATCTGCCGGTGTATAGGATGAGCTCCATTCCGTGTAATGCAGTTCCAGGCCTGGCTTAGGTGATTGAGAAATTTGTTTACGGGATTTCAATACGTCGCCGCTTACTGCCAGCGAATCTTTACTTAATACCGTACCCGAGTTGCCATACTCATCCAGAAAGCCTTGGTTTACCCCATATGAATGGGTGCTTACAAAATCTATTGGAATGTTATTTTTGCTGCAATGGCTTATCATTTCGGGAACCCAGGCCGCGCCTGCAGTAGCTGGCCCGCCCACTTTATATCCGGGGTTTACGCTTTTAATTGCTTTGGCGGAATAATCGTACAATTTGAAATAATCGTCTTGCGTCCCGGTCCAAAACCCGGGAGATAAGTTGGGCTCGTTCCACACTTCAAAGTACCAGGATTTTACTTCTTCGGTACCATACCGTTCTGTAAAATGCTGAACAAGGTTGGTTATCAGCGCTTGCCATTTGTTATAGTCTTTTGGAGGGGTAACATTACCGCGCCACCAAAAAATTGTTTGTTTACCGCTTGCCAGGGCATTAGGCATAAAGCCGAGCTCTACAAATGGCTTCATACCAATTTTATGCAGAAAATCAAACAGGGCATCTACATACATATAATTATACTGGGGGTTCCCTTTTGAGTCTTCGGTATAAACAGCCATATCATCAGTGAGTAAGCCATGCATGCGAATATACCGGAAACCACATTGTTTTCTTACGTATTCCAGTTGTTGCTGCCAGTCGGCACGGAGCCCTTCATTTGCCCTGCCTGCGCCTACGCAGGCATTAAACATGCTATTAAGCTTACCCGATGTCTTGTTTAAATCTACGTTAATCGCTCTTTGGCCATTTACATTTGCCAAAAAAGCGAATTGCGAAAGCACCAATACCCAAATTATTTTTTTCATCTGTTTTGTTAATTCTTATTAAAATTATTCTGTCCACACGAGCACGCCCGATGGTTTTAGCGTTTTTTCCCCAATTAAAACTTTTGCATTACCAGGCAGATTAACGGTGTAATTTTCTGATGAATAATTTAATGCCGTATAAAAGCCATCGCGCCAATAAACAAATACACCGGGAGGATAATCCTCCGTTGTAGCACCGGCATCTTTATAAATCTGCCTCAACAAATCCTTTTCTAATTTAGAATCATCGCTATCTACACCGATATAGGTGACGTCGCCTTTGCCAATCCGGTGTTTTACTACAGCAGCTTTTCCTTTATAGAACTGGTTATTATATGTGGCCAGCACACCGGTAGTATCATCCGGCACAAGCAAATCCGCCCAACTATGCCACGGATAATGATTCGAATTCATCAGTATATCGCCTTTACCATATGATGAAAGCATATCGGTTTGGCTTACATGGGCACCAATCAGGTTTGAAATTGGCAAGGCGGTCTCCCCTTCCCAAAAATGCCCTCTGCGATCTTTGGTACCCGTACGGCAGGTAATAACCAGATGGCCGCCTTTGACTACATAGTCATTCCATTTTTTTACCAATGCAGAATCAATCATTTCATAAGCGGGAACGATTACACATTTATACTTCGACAAATCTGCCGTTTCCTGAATTACATCAACAGGTGCACCCAATGACCTTGCAGTTTTAAGGAATTTTATCGGATAATCCCATGTATTCCATTGTCCTGTTTGTTTTTGCCTGTCAATGCTCCAGTAATTTTCCACATTCCACAGAAGCGCTGTCGACCGTGCGGCCAGCTTGGCCGGCATCTTCGTGCCTGGCGTAAATTTCCTCCTCAGTTCTGTTATTTCTTTCATAAACTGCATATAGTCTTTACCGCCCTGCGAAGGTGTTACGCCATCCGTTTGTATTACAGCGGCATGATATTGTTCTGCACCATATAAAATTTGACGAAAGCGGTACGAACAGGCGATCTTTCCTCCCGCCGCAAAGCTGTGGTACAACCATAGCCGAACGGTACCTGGTAAAAGCAGGGGGTTGTAGCTCCCCCAATTAACGGGGCCTGGTTGAATCTCCAAAACCCCTGAGACACCGCCCACAGATTTGTAATATTCTGAAGCAAAAAGAACGACATCGCTGTTGCCTAAACGGAAACCCGATTCGCCAATATTATCAGTACCGCCGTTTGGATATGCCGTGTATGCCGCAAAATCCAGTTTTGTGGTACGGTTAGGATCTGAACCCGTGCAAACGGCAGTATAGTTGGTGGTAACAAATTGCGCCTTTGAAACGTAACTGCGTAAAACTTCTGCCTGAAAATCAAGGAACTCAGCCTGGGCATCTGCAGAATATCTTTTAAAATCCAGTAAGGCATGGGGATTATTACCCCACCAACCTACGAGGTTAGTATTAGGGATGATAACCTGATCAAAACTATTAAACCACTGGCTCCAGAATGCGGCACCCCAGGCAATATTTAATGCATCAGTGGTTTTGTATTTATTTTTCAGCCACGTTCTGAATGCTTCCTGCGATGAGGGACTATAGTCAGACACAGCACCGGGTTCATTATCTATTTGCCAGCCCATCACATTTTTGTTTTGCCCGTATCGCTTTGCCATTTCCGCCACTATTCTTTGTACATAGCCACGAAATTTTGGATTGACCATTGATTCCAGGCCCCGCGTGCCATTTTCCGCACGGATATAGTGGCCATCCATAACAAACGTCTCCGGGTAGTTTATCCGCATCCACGTTGGTGTGGTTGCAGAAGGCGTACACAACAACACTTTAAGGTGGTACTTTGTGCAAAGGCCCACTACCCTGTCAAGCCAGGCAAAATCAAACCGTCCTTCTTCGGGCTCCATTTTAAACCAGGCAAATTCGGCCAGGTGTACAAACTCAAAACCCATGTCTGATATCTTTTTTATATCCCTTTCCCATTGGGCTTCACTCCAATGTTCGGGATAATAATAGATACCCGTTGTTACCAAATCTTTTTCCGGGAAAAACCGGCTGATTTCCTGTGCTTTTAACGCTGCCGAAGGGATTAATATCCCTAATATAATTATAATTATTAATTTTCTCATCTAAAGGTCCCTGCTTTTTTACGGCAGCTGTTATAAAGTTGTTTAATATAAATTTCGTTTGGTATGGATACAGTTGACGTATAAGTTAAGCTATAGTTAATACATTACATTTGTTTATAATACAAGTGTTATTTGGCCTCAGCCTGACCCTCGGGCGAACGCCGCCACTTAAAATAACTATCTAACACCTTTAGCGACGCGGCACCTGGCACGGGGCCGGTATGCGCGGTTTGCGAAAAGTACATCACAACAGGGTGAGCATTGTTAAAAGTGGGCCATTTAGGCTCTCCTGCCCCGTTCGGGTCGCCATACTTTGCAAAATTTGTCCAATACGTGCCCATCGCATCTGAAATATCCAGGTCTGTTTTAGTGGTTTGCGGGCTTGAGGCATCGAGTGTACCAAATACATAAGCCACTTCCTGCCCATGGTGCGATCCATATCCCGCATGGGGCGAACCTTCCGGATAGTCGGGATGTTGATCAAAATAATAATAAAAAACTTTTGATTTACCCTTTGATTGTAGCCGTGCCCAACTCCAGGTATGCCAGCCAAACGCGGCATCCCGCATCAAATCACGGGCAGTTTTTGCAACGCTAACCTTACCGGCCGGATAAGCTTTAATAAGTTCATCGGCAAACTTACCATATCGTTCTTTTACCGCGGCAACATAATCTTCTGTAGTTTTGGGAGGCGAGAAACTGGCCCCCTCATCGGAGTTATAACCTACCAGGACAGGTATTTCGTTATATTTTCCCTCTTCATAGCGTTTATATTGGTCGCCGGGTATTACCCGGCCGTCTATAATAGGCCACGCTAATCCACGTACAGCGGGCAGTTTATCGGCATCTATCTTTCGCAAATCAGCAATTGAAGTAAAACCGGCGTCTTTAACGTATGCTGCTCCTGCAGCTTCCGCATAAGACAAGCTTTTCATATTTTCACCAGGATAAGTTGTAGCACGTGTAGGCCCAAATGAACCGCCGCTTTGGGAGATTGCACCATGGAAAAGGCCTTTAGCCAGAGGGCTTGCACATAACATACTTACCGCAATGCCACCTGCCGATTCACCAAAAATTGTAACTTTATTAGGATCACCGCCAAAAGCGGCAATATTTTCCCTAATCCATTTAAGGCCGGCGATCATGTCCAGCAAACCATAGTTTCCCGAAACATGATTGGGATTCTCGGCGCTAAGTTCGGAATGCGCTAAAAATCCAAGCTGTCCTACCCGGTAGGCGATGCTTACCAATACCACACCTTTTTTTGCCAGCTTCTCCCCGTTATAAGATGGCTCGGCAGTGCCCCCAAAGTTAAATGCTCCGCCGTATATCCATACCAGCACCGGTATTTTGTCCGCCGGCGATTTAGCGGGTGTCCAAACGTTCAGATACAGGCAATCTTCACTTTTTCCTGAAATGGGATTGCCACCCTGTTGCATGGGCTCCGGGGCAAATTTATCGGCATGGCGAATGCCATCCCATTTTGCGGCGGGCTGCGGAGCGCGCCAGCGCAGTTCGCCTACCGGAGGCATTGCAAAAGGAATGCCTTTATAAACGGTAAGACCTCTTTCAGAAATTCCTTGTACTAACCCCTCTTTCACTTTAACCGGAGAGGGTTGGGTTTGCATCAATTGAGCGGCAAGCAGCAGAGCAAGCAAAAAAATGAGATGTTTCATAAACATTTATAATTATTGGCTTATCAAAGCTACATTAAATGAACGACCTTGAAGGGCATCGAGAAGAGTTTGAAATATTGCTATCCTCACTTACCTGATGCTCAATTTTTCCAATGAGTTGGCGGATAAATTTCAAAATTATTTTCGGAACGGTTACTATAACCATCCTTACCCCTATTAATAAGGATCGTAAAAAAACGTTCCTTTTATACCTCTATCATCGCTTTAATTACGCCGTTCGCCGGATCGAGCCAGCTTTCAAATTCATTTGGAACCTTGTCAAATTGTACACGATGGKTAATGTAATTAGACGGTTGAACCAAGCCTTTTTTCATGGACGCAATAACATGCTCAAAATCTTCCCGTGTAGCGTTACGGCTGCTCATTAAAGTGGCCTCGCGCTTGTGAAATTCCGGGTGACTCAAACTAATATCTCCTTTTTGCAAACCAACCAAAACATACCTGGCTCCATGCGCCATATATTGAAATCCGCTATTAATTGCTTTCAAGCTACCTGTTGCATCAATCACCACTGTAGGCATATCTCCTTTTGTTATTGTGGCCAGTTGCTCCAATACATCTTCAGTAGATACGTTAATAATATGATCAATCTTTAGTCTGTCTCTGCAAAATTCAAGCCTTTTTGTGTTGAGGTCCATGGCAATTACTTTAGCTCCTGCAATGCGGGCAAACTCCATTATTCCGAGGCCTATTGGCCCGGCTCCTATCACCAATACATATTCGCCGGGTTTTACACCCGCTCGCCTGATCCCATGCGCACCTATGGCTAATGGTTCTACCAATGCCAGTTCATCATAACTTAATCCTTCACCATGAACCAGCGAATATGTTGGTATATTCAGGTATTCGGCCATTCCTCCGTCCACATGAACGCCACAAACATTAATTTTAGCACAGCAGTTAGGCTTTCCTGATCTGCAGGCAATACAAACACCGCAATTAAAGTATGGGATGAATGTTACGATCTCGCCTTTGGTAAAGCCCGGTGCGCCGTTCGGCTCAACTAACTCGCCCGACAACTCATGGCCCAAAACGCGGGGATAATTAAAAAAGGGCTGCGTACCTTCAAAGGCATGCAAATCGGTGCCGCAGATACCAATCCTTCTGATCCTGATCTGGGCATATCCTTCTTGTATGGCCGGCTTTTCGCGATTACTAAGTGCTAATTTTCCCGGCTCTTCGCAAACTATTATTTGCATCATTATTTATTTTAAAGCTGAAAAATTTGTTCCATCATTACCCACTTCTCCCCTTCTTTTGCCCAGGGCAAGGGCTGTTGGAATTTCCACATTAACTGTTCCCATTCCTGTACTTTAGGATTAACTACATCCATAGCAGCTTTTTTTTCTGCTACATACTGTTCACTGGTTTCCATGATCATAAACAAGCGGTTTCCTGTGCGATAGATCTGCATATCTTTAATTTCTGCATCCAGGATGCTTTTTCGTATTTCGGGCCAGCCATTTTCAGCTTTATGCCAATGTTCATATTCAGCTATTAATTGTGGATCATCTTTTAAATCGAGTGCTAAACAGTATCTTTTCATAGTGGTATTTAATTTTTATAAATAGGCAGAAGCATATGCCTTATCAATCAATCCCCGTTCTTTCATTTCATTCCAGAATGTTGCCGGAATTTTCAAAGAAGCMACCCCAACATTCAATGCCACCCTTTCGGCATTAGTGGTATTTAACGCAATGCTTTTAACGCCCGGCGCTTTTAATCCAAAAACCACGCATGCATCTACCGGTTTAATATTATAATCTTTGCAGGCCCGGTAAAACACCTCCCGCCACTGATACAAACCTTTGTCTTTTACAGGATCTTTTAACTGATAATTATAATAAGCCGATCCGGTTAAAAATCCCCCATTAAATACCGCAGAATTTATAATTGCGACACCTTGTTTTTCAAGCTCCTGCATAAATTCCACCAATTCGGCCGGGTGGCTGTGAACCGTCATGCTGTTGGCAATCATTACCCAATCAAGCTTTACATCCTGAGTTATTCTTTTAATGATTCTCCAGTCCTTTGATCCTACACCAATCGCCTTTACCTTGCCTTGCTCCTTTAAATCATTTAATGCACGATAAGCGTCCAGGATATCCCGGTAGCGTTGTGTTTTTTCCAGATCGTTTTTGGCCGCGGCAAGGTATTCGTCCGGGTCATGTACGGATACCAGTTCTGCACGATAATCGCCCAAAAGCTCATTGCCCTGCTCATAGCATTCCAGGATACCTTCATAACTTATTTTTTGTATGGCATCGTATTTCAGGTCCCGCCATACGCCAGGCTCAAAAGTGGGTTCGGCTGTTTTTAGCTCCGTACGCAGCCAACCCAGCTTATTGCTGATCAGCACATCTGAAGGTTTTACATTCAATTGCGTTAAACACTTGCCCAACGATTCCAGTGCAAGCCCGGCGCCGTACTTACCGGCTGAATCAAACACAGCCGGTTTAGGAGAACATCTGATGCTTTCGGCAACAATAGCGCGTTTGGCCTCGTCGGAAAGGGCTACATACAAATTTCCCAAACCACTGGTTCCAAAAATTACTTTGGGTAAACTGATTTCTTTCATAGTAGGAATGAATTATTTTTTAAAGGATAGTCGAAACCGGTAAATCTTCAGCCTTCACTTTTACCCGATGGCCTTTAAATCCAAAAAATGCAACCACTACAAAACAGAGCAATGGCACTACGTAGCCATATTGGATATTGCCTGTTGCATCGCTAATATAACCAAACACCCTTGGTAAAACGGCGCCACCGACGATAGACATAATGATGAGGCTGCTGCCAAATTCTGTATCAGCCTTTAATTCTTTTATACCCAGCGCAAAAATAGTTGGGAACATAATGGACATAAAAAAGCAAATACCGATAACAGTATAAACGGTTACCATGCCATGACCTAAAATGGCTACTACGCAAAGTAAGATATTGATGCCCGCGTAAGCAGCAAGCAAAACTCCTGAACTGTAATACCGCATTAAAAACGTACCAATAAATCTGCCTATCAAAAAAGCAGCGCCGCATACACCTAAGTAATAGGTCGCTTTTACTTCTGTAAGGCCGGCTGATTTTGGAGCATACAGGATAAACAAACTGAATACACAAACCTGCGCCCCCACATAAAAAAATTGCGCGGCAACGCCCCATGCTAAATGACGGTGCTTTAGGGCATGAAAAATGTTTTTACTGGCTTTATGACCTTCATGGTGTTGAATTTTGGGCAGGTGTGTAAATGCAAAAAGGATGGCGATGACCACCAATACGCTACCCAGTATAAAGTAAGGCATTTTCACGGAAGAGGCTTCGGCGGCAAGTGCCAGTTTGCGGCCCTGCTCGGTCATTACGCTTAATTGTGCAGGTGTGTAACCTTTGGTAAGTATAATACGCCCCCCTATTATAGGTGCCAGCGTTGTAGCCAGTCCGTTAAACGATTGCGCGAAATTAAGTCTTTGTGTAGAGGTTGCCGGATCACCTAATGAGGAAGCATAAGGATTGGCGGCTGTTTCTAAAATGGTCAATCCGCAGGCAATGATAAACAAGGCTACCAGGAAAAATGTGTACTGCTGCGTATTGGCGGCCGGTATAAACAAATAGGAACCAAACGCAAAAATAAGCAGACCCGTTATAATACCTGTTTTATAACCGTATTTTTTCATAATAAACCCCGCTGGCAAAGCCATCAAAAAATAGGCTATAAACACAGCCGAGTCCACCAGGGTCGCCTGAACGGTTGTCAGCGTAAATGATTTTTTCAGGTGTGGTATCAATATGGGATCAAGGTTATGCGCAAAACCCCATAAAAAAAACAAACTGGTAATTAATATAAAGGGGAAAAGGGTTTTATTCTTTGTCATGATCGGATATTATATAACTCCTTCAATTTTTAAAACAAACGCATCTTTACCCGGGGCCTGTTCCGGCAATTTTACTTTGAGGCCTGCTGTGGTTTGCTCAAAACTCAAATTACCGTTTCCAAGCAAACTTACCTTGCTTACCTTACCAGCCTCATTACCTGCTAACTTTTTAATCACGGCTTCGTTTCCTGCCGGCCAACCCAGCATTGTGGCATAAAGGCTTTTACCTTTTACAGTAAACCTGATATCTTCGGCCACGAACGGTTTCCCCTTACCCTCGTTAAAGCCCTGCGCGTTGATTGGTGCTGCCGATTCTATTGCCGGGCCTTCCCCAAATACTTTCCAGGGGCGGGTGCCGTAAATCGCCTCGCCGTTAACCTGCATCCACGCTCCTATGTTTTCAACTACTGTGCGTTCTTCGCTGTCAATAGTGCCGTCTCCCCTTACAGGAATATTTAGTAATAGGTTGCCGTTTTTACTGACAATATCAACAAGGGTATGTACTACAGTTCTGGCACTTTTATAACCTTTGTTATCAAATATGCGGCGATCATAGTGCCAGCTACCAATGCAGGTATCCGTTTGCCACGGCAAAGGTTCTATCTGGTTGCTTTGTCCGCGTTCTATATCCCATATCATGCATTTACGCTGCTGCTCATTCAATACTTTGCCAAACAGTCCCGCTTGTAGTTTACCGTGTTTTTTGATACTGGTATTGTACATGTGCGCCGCAATTTTCAACCCCACGTCGCTTACCGGCCAAAGGGGTAGTGCGGTATCATCAAAATAAATCAGTTCGGGGCCGTACTTGTCAATCAATTCTATAGTGCGGTTCAAAAATTTATCGCAGTAGGCTTTATTAGGTACGCTGGCCCCATTACCCCAATCCCAATGGGAGCCCATGCTGTTGTCATCAAGGCTGTCTTTACTCAGGGGATGGTTTTGCGCGTACAATTCCTGCGGATCATAGCCATTCCACCATTTACCTGCGCCATCCGCTTTGGTAAGCTTACCATCATAAGGTATGCCCGCGTATGGTCCGGTTTTATCGGCGCGCTGGGCAACCTCGTACCAGGTCCAGGGGTGCGATGCATGTACGCTGACGCCAAAAGGCAGGCCCTGTTCTTTAGCAGCCTTGGCCCAGCCGCCAATCAGATCTTTTTTGGGACCAAGCTTGGTAGAGTTCCAGCTTTGGTATTTGCTGTCATAAAGGTCAAAATTATCATGGTGATTGGCCAACGCCATAAAGTATTTAGCTCCTGCCTTTTTGTATAAAGCCACCAATTCTTCCGGGTTCCAGTTCTCAGCCTTCCAATCGTTAATTACATCCTTAAAACCAAATTTCGAAGGGTGTCCATATTTTTGGATATGGTATTTATACTGATCGCTGCCTTCCTGGTACATGCCGCGGGCGTACCAGTCACCACGTTCGGCCTGGCATTGCGGCCCCCAATGCGCCCAGATGCCAAATTTGGCATCGCGGAACCAATCCGGAACCTGGTATCCGGCCAATGAATCCCATGTTGGCTTAAACGGCCCGGCGGCAATGTCGGGATTTGAAGGGGTTTGCAACAAATTGTTAGCATAAAGTTTAGACAGGTATAAGGAAGATATCCCTGTGGCCAAGCCTTTTATTAGTGTTCTTCTTTTCATAATTGGGGTTGGTGATTATTAATAAATAGCTATACTGATCTGCTATACAAATGAATAGCCGGACGATTAAGTAAAATTCTATAAGTCACTGTATATCTATAATTGGTTGATCAGCAATACACATTGTTTGCATCTATAATTGATAAATCAAATTTCATTTAAATTATATTTAAATAGTTGATCTAATGGGACTTTTTTTTATACAAAACCGACATTTTGTTTATTATTGTTCTGTCGAAAGCACGAAACCTGTTCTGGACGCCGCAATTAGAAATACACTGAAAGGCATCCTTACAGATGAAACAATAATTTTATAGTAGCTTACCTGCTGCACATTATGATTAAAAGAGTATTAAAACATACGTTTACGCTATTGAATGTAGATCATGTGAACCTTGGCACGAAATGGAATTATAAAAACGTGATTAGTCCGTATTTCAGACTTTATTACATTGATGCCGGTGCGGGCGAAATTTCAGATATTTCAACAACACTGAACCTCGAGCCCGGATTTTTATACATGATACCAAGTTTCACTTTGTGCAACCTTGCCTGCCAAACTCACCTGAGCCAGTATTTTATCCAGTTTTTTGAGGAATCATCCGATGGTATCTCCTTGTTTGCCTATAACCGGTCTATTTTTAAAGTAAAAGCATCAAAAGTTGACATCTTGAATTTTGCCCGTTTACTGGAAATAAATCCAGGAAGGGGCATTAACCGTTCAGACAATCCCAGGATATACGAAAAAAATATCTTTTATAAAGAGTACCAGGAGCTTAATAATCAGCAAAACATGGCGACTTTTACAGAGACCCATGGCATACTTTTGCAATTGGTCTCCCGCTTTTTAACACCGGAGATATTCAAACATAAAGAAGCCGGCCACATACCGGTTAAAATCCTTAATGCGATCAGCTATATCCAATTGAATCTGCATCAGGATCTGTCAGTAGCTAACCTGGCCGAAAAAGCGAACCAGCATGCCGATTATTTCTCTCGCCTGTTTCAACAGTATACAGGTGAAAGGCCCTTAAAATATATCCATGAAAAAAGAACTGAACGAGCTCAATACCTGATGGTTACCACTCAGATGACTTATGCGGAAATTGCAGTCCAAACCGGCTTTGAAAATATATTTTATTTTTCCAAAATATTTAAAAAGATTACTGGCATGTCTCCCGGTAAGTATAAAAAGCAAATTGATTTTGTCCGTTTTTAGGTTGCCGTGCAACTTCGGAAGCCTCTCTTTTCAATTCGCCTTTTTCAGTGTAGCCTGGTTTCGCCTGCTCTTAAAAGTGTAATCAGCATCATATATTTCTTTTTTTGCCAGGTTTGATATATTAGCAGGATGATAAATTCGCTGTAAATTTGTTAGCGGTAACCAGTTAGCATT
>NZ_JBFUKF010000092.1:0-16314 GCF_056400985.1 Mucilaginibacter sp. P4_G9
AGCTGGAGCAGCTTAATAAATTTGATGCTATAGCGGTATTTACATCCGAAGATAAGATCACAATCCTATCCTACGGAACCACCATCCCGGTAGAGATCTTCCCGGTTGGTATCGATTTAACCCGTTACAACCCTGATTTAAGTAAAACCGAATTCCCGAGCCTTTTTTTCCTCGGATCATTGGATTGGCTGCCCAACCGTGAAGGAATAGAGTGGTTTATTGATAATTTTTATAAGGACCTTACCGAAGGCGATCTGCGCGTTAAATTTTACGTGGCGGGCCATAATATCCCCGAGAGTTATGATGACTATGAGGTGATGGGCAAAATATTTATCCAGGGCGAAGTTGATGATGCCTTTGAGTTTGTGAACAGTAAAGCCATAATGATAGTTCCACTTTTATCAAGCGGGGGTATGCGGGTGAAGATTGTAGAAGGCATGGCCATGCAAAAATGCATCATATCTACCTCATTAGGGGCCGAAGGCATCAACTTTACCAATGGAGCCAATATTATGATTGCTAATAACCAACAGGAGTTTTACGAAGCAATTGAACGCTGTATTACCGATGAGGAATTTTGCTGTAATATTGGTTTAAACGCCCGTAAACTGGTAGAGCAGCAACATGATGTAAACAAAGTAACCAAAGGGCTGGTTAAGTTTTATCAAAATTTGGGATCATCCCCGGAAARGATCGTTGCAAAAAAGTCTCCACAACCCGGAGAGATTTAGAAGCTACCGCTTATTTCCCCGGGAAATAATTACTTTTGCGCCTTATTATACAGTTTGCATGAAGAATACTGCTTTAACCGATATCCATATAAAAACAGGCGCCAAAATGGTGCCCTTTGCCGGCTACAACATGCCCGTACAATATGCAGGCATAAATGCCGAACACGAAACCGTACGCAAGGCTGTTGGCGTATTTGACGTGAGCCATATGGGTGAGTTTATTTTGAAAGGCGATAACGCGCTCGACCTGATACAAAGGGTTACCAGTAACGATGCTTCAAAACTGTACAATGGCAAAGTACAATACTCATGCCTGCCAAATGAGGATGGTGGTATAGTTGACGATTTGCTGGTTTATCGTATTGACGAGAAAACCTACATGCTGGTGGTTAACGCATCAAATATTGATAAGGACTGGAACTGGATCTCAAAATTTAATACCACGGGCGTTGATATGAAAAACATATCCGATCGTACCTCGCTGCTGGCCATTCAAGGCCCCAAAGCTGCCGAAGCCCTGCAAGGTCTTACCGATATTGACCTGGTATCGATGGAATACTATACTTTTAAAAAGGGAACATTTGCCGGCGTTGATAATGTACTGATCTCGGCTACGGGTTATACCGGCGCGGGTGGTTTTGAAATTTATTTCGAAAATCAATATGCAGAGCAGATCTGGGATGCTATTTTCAAGGCAGGCGAACCACTCGGCATAAAGCCAATTGGTTTGGGCGCCCGCGATACTTTACGTTTAGAAATGGGCTTTTGCCTGTACGGTAACGATATTGATGATACTACTTCGCCTTTAGAGGCCGGCCTGGGTTGGGTAACCAAATTCAATAAGGATTTTACCAATGCCGAAGCGCTGCAAGAGCAAAAACAAACAGGGGTAAGCAAAAAGCTGGTAGGTTTTGAAATGATAGATCGCGGCATCCCACGTCATGATTACCCTATTGTTGATGCTGATGGTAATAATATAGGCAAGGTAACATCAGGCACACAATCCTACTCGCTGCAAAAAGCCATAGGCCTGGGTTATGTAAAAACCGAATTTGCCAAAGAAGACACCGAAATTTACATCAGCATAAGGGATAACAAGGTAAAAGCAAAGGTTGTAAAACCGCCTTTTTATAAAGCCTAAGCCCACTAACCCCCTGAAGGGGGAACTATAAACAGTAGTTTCTCTTTCAATTACTAATTTAAAAACTATGTCAAATAATACCGATACCCAAACTCCCCCTTCAGGGGGTCGGGGGGCACACGTTTGCCTTACTCCTGCTTTAATACCGCTCTTCAAAGTTGAAGAGCACATTGTAGTGGTTATTGATATTTTCAGGGCAACATCATCTATATGTTATGGTATTGAAAATGGTGCTGAGGCTATTATCCCGGTATCACAGGTTGAGGAGTGTTCCGCGTATAGAGAGAAAGGGCTGGATTACCTTTTGGCAGCAGAACGCGACGGAAAAGTAGTTGATGGTTTTGATTTTGGCAATTCGCCATTCTCCTACGCTGCCGAAAAAGTAGCCGGAAAAACCATAGTGCTTACTACCACCAACGGCACCCATGCCCTGCATTTATCGCGCGCAGCGAAAAGAATTGTGATAGGCTCGTTCCTTAACCTTACAGCGCTTAGCGACTGGTTAAAAACGCAGGACGAAAACATATTGCTGGTGTGCGCGGGCTGGAAAAACAATTTCAACCTGGAGGATACCCTGTTTGCCGGTGCCGTTATTGAACAATTAAAATTAAACGGCTTTGAGCTGGATGATGCCGCCATCGCCGCAAACGACCTTTACCAGTTAGGCAGGCACAACATTAACGATTACCTTAAAAAAACATCCCACGGCGAGCGAATGAAAAAATTAGGCATCGAAAAAGATATTGAGTTTTGCCTGCAGGTAGATATTACCACCGCCATCCCGGTTTTAGATGGTGAGCGCTTGGTGAAATTGGGGTAAATTATATTCAACAATGAATATCATGCAGGTGCAGAAGAAGGCAGAACTTAGGCTGCCTTCTTCACCCCTTTCTTTCTCCACCTTTTAAATATCCAGTAAAAAATAATAGCAATAAATATAATGGGCCAAATCATAACTGTGTTAAAAAACAGGCTTTGCAGTATGTTCCAACCATCATAAACAGCGGTTTTAAATTTATAACTAAATGCCTCGTCGGCAATCTGGGCTGTTTGTTTATTGTAAAAAACAATATCCAGCGAACTATAGGCAACCTGCCTGCTCAAATAATTCAATTGCCCCTGGGTCGATTCTATATCGGTACGGATCTCGGAAAGCTTATCCTCAATCTGTAAAAGGTCGCTTGTTTTGGTCGATTTCTTGAGTAGCTCCAGGTAACGGCTTTCGAGCAGTTGCTTGTTTTTAAGCTGGGTGGCTATATCAATAAACTCGGTAGTAACATCTCTTCTGCGAATATTTTTGGTATCGATATGGTCGGCATCGGCAGATAATGCCTCCAGGAACGTGTCGAAATTTTTGGAGGGGATCCGAATTTTCAGATCATATTGTTTTTGATTGTTATCACTATTTGTAGTTTCATTTTCTTCGGCAACATACCCGCCAAAGCTTTTTAATGAACTAACTATTTTTTCCCTGGTAGCTTTCAGATTCCCCGCCTGGAAACGGATCTCGCCCTCCTTAATTATTTTTTTAGATGTGTCAACGGTTTCTTTGCTATCAGGCGCCTTTTTGTCATAAGCTTTTTCATAAGCGGCTTTGCTTTGGTTTACAGATGGTTTGGGGGCCAACATCATATCCGTTGCCACTTCTTTCTGTTTTACATCTTTATGCCCACAGGCAGAAAAAGTCAACAATAAAGTAAATGAAATGAGATAAATTTTCATAATAAGGTAATTTAGTTATTGAGAATAAACGAAACCTGCCTTATTATATTATGCAAATTCAAAATAAACAAAATTTAATTTTGTTTAAAATAAATAAATCAATGCATAATTTCAAAAAACATCATTTCAGCTTCTCATTATTTCTGTGCCGGTCGGCATCGCGGATGCTTTTCTTTTCCATATTTTTTTCAAGCGCATCGGTAAGGTCGATACCGGTTTGGTTAGCCAGGCATATCAATACAAACAGCACATCTGCCATTTCATCAGCCAGGTTAACCTCCGTATCTGATTTTTTGAATGATTGCTCACCATACTGCCTCGCCATAATGCGGGCCACCTCGCCCACTTCCTCCATCAAAATAGCCGTATTGGTAAGCTCATTAAAATACCTGATACCCATGGTATTTATCCACTTATCTACAAGATGCTGTGCTTCTTTAATTTCCATAACACGAATTTAAATAAACACGAATTTCACGAATTAAATCGAATTGTCCCGAACGTTATGAAACACGAATGTTATAAACACGAATTTCACGAATGGAGCGAATTGCCACGAATCAATTCGGATGGATTTTTCGAATTAAAGGGGGAGATTACACGAATTTTAAATAAAGACGAATGTCACGAATTAATTCGAATTGATACAAATCTGATTGGTAAAAGGCTTTACTGACACGAATTTTAATGATTGGGCGAATTGGTACGGTTCTGAGTTCAGGGCTTCAGGTAAAATGGGTGGTGGTTTTTATTCGCTACTAATCCGCTTGAATTCGTGAAATTCGATCCAATTTGTGAAATTCGTGTCCATAAAATTCATGTCTATATGAGAGCAGTATTACAACGGGTTATCGAAGCAAGTTGCAAAGTTGATGGCCGGGTTACCGGGCAAATAGGCGCCGGTTTTTTGGTATTGATAGGGATTGAGGATGCAGATGCCGAAGACGACCTAAACTGGCTGGCCAATAAAATTGCCGGTATGCGTGTTTTTGGTGATGAGAATGATTTGATGAATAAAGCATTGGCTGATATTAATGGGGATATCCTGCTAATATCGCAGTTCACGCTGTTTGCTCAAACCAAAAAAGGAAACCGCCCATCATTTATTCGCGCCGCCAAACCCGATAAGGCAATACCTATGTATGAACAGATGATAAAAACACTGGAAATTATCACGGGTAAAAAAGTAGCTACAGGGATTTTTGGGGCCGATATGAAGATTAGTTTAGTGAATGATGGGCCGGTGACTATTGTAATGGATACAAAGGATAAAGAATAGACACGAATTTATTTATCGCTGAATTAGTGAAATTCGATTCAATTAGTGAAATTCGTGTATAATTATATGGCTGAAATACTATTCAAGGACGAATCTTTTAAAATAATTGGCGCTTGTTTTGAAGTTCATAAGATATTGGGGCATGGATTTAAGGAAGCTGTTTATAAAGATGCCCTGGAGTTTGAGTTTAAACGATTAGGTCTCCCATTCGAGAAAGAGAAACCATATTCCATTATCTACAAAGAGCAAAAGCTCAAACACTTTTTTGTTGCAGATTTTGTATTATATAACACGATCATCCTTGAAATTAAAACAGGAAACTATATCGGTGATCCCTATATTAAACAAACTCTCAACTATTTAAAAGCCTCGGGCTTAAGATTAGGTATTGTAATAAATTTCGGCTCCCCCTCGGTAGAATATCAAAGAGTAATCATATAATATCCCCTTTAATTCGAAAAATCCATCCGAATTGATTTGTGTCAATTCGTTCCCATTCGTGGAATTCGTGTCCATAAAATTCGTGTCAATAAGATTTGTGTCAATTCGATCCAATTCGTGAAATTCGTGTGCATAAAAATCCTTAAGTTCGCAACCGCTATTATTTTATTTTACTAATAGGTTCACAATGACGACTAAAAGAGGCTTCACAACTACCCTGCTACACTCCGACCGCTTAGGCAAACCTGAGCACGGTTCTTTACATAAACCCGTTCATACTTCGGTTACTTACGGGCATGAGGATGTGCAGGACCTGGTAGATATTTTCCAGAATAAAAAGAAAGGTTACGCATACTCACGCCAGGGCAACCCTACAGTTACCGCGCTGGAGCACAAAGTAACCCAGATGGAAAAAGGCTTATCCTCTGTTGCGTTTTCAACCGGCATGGCAGCTATTTCGGCTACCATAATGGCGCTTATTAAGCATGGGGACCATATTGTTGCCAGCTCATTCCTGTTCGGAAACAGCCGCAGCATCTTTCAAACTTATATCGATATGGGTTTGGATATCACTTTTGTTGATGCTACCGATGCAGAAAATGTACGCGGCGAAATTAAAGATAACACTAAGCTTGTTTTTGTTGAAACAATAGCAAACCCGGCTACACAAATAGCCGATCTGGAAAGCATTGGCGAAATTTGCCGGCAAAAAGGCATTTTATATGTGGTTGATAATACCATGACCTCGCCTTACCTGTTTAATCCCATTGATGTTAAAGCCAGCCTGGTTATCAACTCATTAACCAAATACATTGGCGGCCATGGCGATGCCCTGGGTGGCAGTGTTACCGATACCGGTTTATTTGACTGGAGTGTATACCCTAATATTTTCCCCGGCTTTAAAACCCAGGTAAAACCCGAAGCCCTGGGCATGACGCAGGTACGTAAGAAAGGTTTACGTGATGCCGGCGGCACATTATCGCCAGAAGCTGCTCATTCTATCTCTGTAGGATCAGAGACCCTGGCCTTACGTTTAGAACGAGCCTGCAACAACGCGTTGGCATTGGCTACTTATTTTGAAAGCCATCCAAAAATAAAAAAGGTGTTTTATCCGGGACTGGTAAACCACCCGCAGCATGATAGGGCCGCAAAACTATTTACCAAATTTGGTGGATTGATGAGCATCGAACTGGATGAAAGTATTGATTGCCTCGCTTTTTTAAACAAGCTGCAGCTTGTAGTAAAATCAAGTAACCTGGGCGATACACGAACGCTTGCTATCCCGGTAGCGCAAACCATATTTTTTGAGCTCGGCGCCGAAAGACGGGCCGAAATGGGCATTCCCGAAACCATGATCCGTTTATCGGTTGGTATTGAAGATTTGGATGATCTGGTAGAAGATTTTAGGAACGCGTTGGAGTAGATAGTTTTAATTGCTACATTGCTATAATGTTTAACTACGCAGAAATAGCTGCAGATATTGGCGTTAAATCATATATCCGTAAATTCTGGATAGTTAATAACCTGCATAATCCTCTTTTTACAGATGGATTATACGCATTGCCAAACGGTAGCTTCACATTGGCTTTTATTAGCGGAAACGGGGCTTTAATAGAAACAGGCAGTAATGAAGTTAATTTAAAACCAGGCATTTATTTTGTTGGACAGATAACCCAAAGAATAAAATTAAGTATCAATCCGTTTTCAAAAGCTATAATGGCCCAGATATCTCCCTGGGCTGCTTCGTTATTTACCCAATGCCCGCAAAATGAATTAACAGATCAGATTACTGAAGTTAAACTGCTTAACAAAAAGCTGTATGAGGTATTAAATAACCTGGATATTACAGATGATACCGTATTAATCAAAGCCATATACAGCGTAATTGAAAAGGATTTATCAGGCAGTTACGATACAGCTATGATTAAAACTGTTTTTACCCTTTTTAATAGCAGTTTAACCCATTCGCCATTAAAAATGATTGATTTATCCGCGCAGATTGGTTTTTCTAAAAGACATATCGAAAAAAAGTTTAAACAATATGTGGGTCTGTCGCCCAAGGAGACTTATTCTATATTAAAGATCAGGTCTTTAATAAATGAATTGGGCGCAAAGCAATCGCTAACCAGCCTGGCATTTAGATATGGTTATTATGATCAGTCGCACTTTATTAAAAGTTATACAACGATAATGGAAAGCTCCCCGGCCAAGTTTAATAAAACCGACTATATTTTACCATTTAAATTTTAGGCGTTCGCTTTTATACTATTTTCAGGCATCTTATCTTATTATTTTTGAATCGCCTTATTTAAGGTAATTTAATTTATCTCCATGTTAAAAAGTATAATAATCAGGCGTTGCTTATTAGCCTGCTGCTTGTTACTATTTGTTTATAATAGAACTACGGCCCAAATCAACTCCGACTCGCTTACCTATAAATTAAATCAGGCTTTTTTAAAAGACAGCCTACCGGGACTAAGTGTGGTTTTGGTTAATGCGCATAAAGTTATCTATCAAAAAAACTTCGGCTACGCCGATGTGGGCAACAAAATTCCCTATACAACAAGCACCGTTCAAAATATAGGGTCGGTAAGTAAAACGGTAATTGCGGTTGCCTTGATGAAGGCTATCGAACTAAAATATTTTACCCTCGAAACCGATATCAACCAAATTTTACCTTTTAAAGTGATTAACCCCAACCAGCCGGATAGTAAAATAACCATAAGGGAATTGGCCAACCATACGTCGGGTATTATTGATAACCCCGAAATTTACCCCTACACCTACAAATTCTATCCTAAGTTACGTTCGTATGATAGCACGGCGTTCGGCCTGTTGCAGCAATTAGGTTTTGGGGATAAGGTGAAGGATACTACCTTGAAAAGCTTTTTTTATAACTACCTGGCGCAGGAGGGTAAATATTATAACAAGGCAAATTTTGGCCAGGGGCTGGCTGGTAGTGCTTCTACTTATAGTAACATTGGGTCGGCATTAGTGGCTTATCTCATCGAAATTAAGTCGGGATTATCTTATGCCGATTTTACCCGCAAATATATTTTAACGCCGCTAAAAATGTCGCATTCCGGGTGGTCGGTAAGTTCGGTAAATTTAAAAGACCATGCCCGGCTTTATTACGATCAAAGCCGGTGCTTCCCCCTTTACGATTTGCTTACCTATCCCGACGGGGGACTGAAAACATCGGCCGCCGATTTAAGTAAATACCTGATGGCGATGATCAGGGGATACCACGGCGATAAAGCTTTATTAAATCCTCTTTCTTTTAAAACGATGTTTACGCCTCAATTTTCCAAAGAACATCCACCCAAATACATCAATTTAACCTACCGGAATAAAGGCATCTTTTGGAATTTGTATACCAACGGCACTATTGGCCATGATGGTGACGACCCCGGCGTTGGCACGTTCCTGTTCTTTAATCCTGGCACGGGTATGGGAGGCTTGTTTTTAACCAATAAATATTTACCCAATAAACAATTGATAGTTGATATCCTGGTAAAAGCAGCAAGTGGTACGCCGTAATTCCTTTTTCTTGACCCTTCTTTAAGCCCTCGTATCATTCCCATGATAAATGCTCAAATAGCTTTCATAGCGCGATAATTCTATCTCGCCCTCTTCCAAAGCTTCAAGTACAGCACAGCCGGGCTCATTAATATGGCGGCAATTGTTGAACCGGCATTGGTTCATACGCGAGCGCATCTCGGGGAAAAAGTGGCATAGTTCATTTTTCTCTATATCGATGACACCCAGTTCGCGGATGCCGGGTGTATCAATGATAAACCCGCCCTGGGGCAGTTCAAACATTTCGGCAAAGGTGGTAGTGTGCATTCCCTTATCGCTCCATTCGGATACCATATGGGTGCGCAGGTCCAGGCTGGGCAAAAGGGCGTTAATCAGGCTTGATTTACCTACGCCGGAATGGCCCGAAAAAAGGGTTACTTTATCTTTTAAAAGTTCCTGTACTTTATCAATGTTGGTGCCCTCCAACGCCGATACTTCAAAGCAAGGGTAGCCAATTTTTTCGTACACGGCTTTCAGGTCGGCCAGTATCTCCAGTCCTTCGTCGCTAAACAGGTCGAGTTTATTGAAGATCAGCCTGGCAGGGATATCATAGGCTTCGGCTGTAACCAAAAAGCGGTCTATAAACCCTAATGAGGTACGTGGCGAGGCCAAAGTAACTACCAATAGCGCCTGGTCGAGGTTGGCGGCAATGATCTGGGCCTGCTTGCTCAGGTTAATGGCTTTGCGAATAATATAATTTTTACGCTGGTGCAGCTTTATTATCACGCCGTTTTCCTGCTCGGGCTCCATATCAAAATCCACCACGTCGCCTACTGCCACCGGATTGGTGGTAGTGATACCTTGCATCCTAAACTTTCCTTTTATCCGGCAGTCTATTTTTTGCCCGTCGGGTGTTTGCACCTGGTACCAGCTTCCGGTCGATTTTGTAATTAATCCCTGCATTTAGGGGTGCAATTTAGGAAACATAACAGGCATTGAAAAAATAAAACATTTTTAGCTTGCGAATTAGGAAAATATCTATTTACTTTGTCGACATTAAATATGATAGTTAACAACACCATTATTACATCAATTATTACCATCGGCAAAATTACCGGGGGAAGATAATCGTATGGTGTAAAACATAAAAGAAACCAAATGAAAGCCTTCCTCCGCAAAGAGGAGGGCTTTCTTATTAATATTGATACTAACCCAACAATGAAAGTTCTAAAATTCGGTGGCACATCCGTAGGATCAGTTGCAAGCATCCAAACTCTTTTAAACATACTAAAAGATGAAGTTAAAAATGAAGACAAGCCGGTAGTTGTATTATCGGCCATGGGCGGGGTAACCAACCTGCTTGCTGCAATGGCCGAAGACGCCGCCAATGGTAAAGAGTTTACCGCATCATTAGCCGAGCTGGAAAGACGCCATTTTGAAGTGGTAAAAAGCCTGCTTGATGTGCAAAATCAAAACCCGGCCTTTACCCGTTTAAAAATTCACTTTAACCAGTTAGAGGAATTATTGCAGGGTGTACTAACCCTAAGAGAACTTACACCCAAAACCCGCGACCAGGTGTTAAGCTACGGCGAACGCTGCTCAACCATAATGGTGAGCAAAATTGCCGCCCAGTATTTTAAAGAAGTATTGTATGTTGATGCTGCCGACGTAATTAAAACCGACAGTGCTTTTGGCAATGCCAAAGTGAACAMCGAGCTTACGGAGCAACTGATCCGCGGTTTACACCAGGAAAATAAAAATAAAATATTGTTTGTTACCGGTTTTATAGCAGGTAACGATGCCGGCCAAACCACCACTTTAGGCCGCGGTGGCTCTGATTATACCGCTGCTATCTTCGGCGCGGCGCTAAACGCCAAAGAAATCCAGATTTGGACTGATGTAAACGGTATGATGACCGCCGACCCGCGTATGGTTAAAAAAGCGTTTTCCTTAACCGAGCTTACCTATACCGAAGCCATGGAGCTATCTTATTTCGGCGCCAAGGTGATTTATCCGCCAACCATGATCCCGGCATTCCTGAAAAAGATCCCCATCGTTATCAAAAACACTTTTGAACCGGAGTTTGAAGGCACGGTAATCCGCCATGATTGTAAAGCATCAAGCCTGCCTATCAAAGGAATCTCCTCTATCAATAATATCAGCATCCTTAATTTAGAAGGTAGCGGCATGGTAGGAAAATCCGGTTTTAGCGGTCGTTTATTCTCGCTGTTGGCCAGGGAGCAAATCAATATCATTTTAATCACCCAATCGTCGTCAGAACACAGCATCACCTTCGCGGTACAGCCACAGGATACCGAAAAGGCTAAACAGCTGATAGAGCAGGAATTTGAGCTTGAACTCCTGGCCAAAAAACTGGAGCACCTGGTTATCGAAAAAAACCTGGCTATCCTTGCTGTAGTAGGCGAAAACATGAAGCAAACACCGGGCATGTCGGGCAAGTTGTTCCATGCACTGGGCCGAAACGGAGTTAACGTGAGGGCTATAGCTCAGGGTTCATCCGAGTATAATATCTCGGTTATCATATCGGCCCATGACCTGGCTAAGGCGCTAAACGCGGTACACGATGCTTTTTTTGTGCAACTAACCAAAACCCTGCATGCTTTCTGCCTGGGTACCGGCAACATTGGTAAAACACTATTTAACCAGCTGAATGCCCACAGCGAGTATTTAAAAGATAATAATGGCATCCAGGTTAAAATAGCCGGTATCAGCAATACCCGCAAAATGACTTTTAACAGCGATGGTATCTCTTTAGATACCTGGCAAAATGATATCGAAGCTTCACCATACGCTGCCGACCTAAAAGAGTTCATTGATAAAATGAAAGATATGAACCTGCCAAACTGCGTGTTTATTGATAACACCGCCAGCCCTGTACCGGTAGGTTTTTATGAGGAAGTTTTTAAAGCCAATATCTCGGTTATCACCTGTAATAAAATAGGTAACTCGGCCAGCTATAAACAATACCGTACATTTAAAGATACCGCCCGCCGCCATGGTGTCGATTTCTTTTACGAAACCAATGTGGGTGCAGGCTTACCTATCATTAATACACTAAAAAACCTGATGAATAGCGGCGACAGGGTACAACGCATCGAAGCCATCCTATCCGGAACCATATCCTTCATCTTTAATAACTTTAAAGGCGATGCCAATTTTCATGATGTGGTAAAAGAGGCCCAGGAAAAAGGCTATACCGAACCCGATCCGCGCGACGACCTGAGCGGGAAAGATTTTATGCGCAAAATGCTCATCCTTGCCCGCGATGCAGGTTACGCAATGGAAGAGGCAGACGTTGAAATTGAAAGCGTATTACCAAAAGCCAGCCTGGAAGCCAAAACGGTTGATGATTTTTACGCTACCCTTAAAACCGAGGATGCCCATTTTGCAAAACTAAAAGACCAGGCCGAAAAAGATGGTAAAGTATTGCGCTACATAGGCAAGCTGGAGGATGGTAAAGTAACCATCACCCTGCAAATGGTTGATGAAAACCACCCGTTCTACATGCTATCGGGCAGTGATAACATTATATCTTTTACAACCGACAGGTACAAAGAACGCCCGCTGGTAGTAAAAGGCCCGGGCGCAGGTGCCGAAGTAACCGCTGCCGGTGTATTTGCTGATCTGATTAACCTGGGAGCGAATTAGAGCACAGTCCCTCRAGCCCCCTAACCCCCTAAAGGGGGAACTATAGTTTGATATTTATATGGAAGATAATAAGATACAAGATTTAAAACCAACCCCATCGTTAGCTCCCCCTTCAGGGGGGGGGGGGGCGTTCACGTTTTTGCCCCGGCTACCGTTGCCAATGTAGTATGTGGTTTTGATGTGCTCGGTTTCGCGGTTAATGAACCCGGCGACGAAGTGATTATGCGGATGACCAATAAACCGGGCATTACCATTAGCAAAATTACCGGCGACGACGGACGTTTGCCGATGGATCCGGCAAAAAACACGGTGAGCGTGAGCGTGCAGCATTATTTGCAAAGCGTTGGCCGTACCGATATCGGGCTGGACATCGAACTGCATAAAAAAATGCCAATAGGTAGCGGGCTTGGTTCAAGCTCGGCAAGTACGGTAGCAGGTTTGTTCGCCATCAAAACCTTATTGGGCGATGATAGTGATCCGGCTAAACTGTTACCTTTCGCGATGAAGGGTGAAGAAATGGCCTGTGGTCACGGCCATGCCGATAACGTAGCGCCGGCGCTTTTGGGCGGTTTTGTACTCATCCGCAGTTACGAGCCCTTGGATGTTGTGCGTTTGCCACATCCGGCCGGTTTATGGTGCGCCATTGTGTTTCCCGATGTGGATGTGCCAACAAGGGAGGCCCGCCAGATTATCCGTAAAAACATCCAGATGAAGGATGCCGTTACCCAATGGGGTAATATTGCAGGCCTGGTAAGCGGCCTATTTATGAACGACATTGACCTGATAGGCCGCAGCATGAAGGACGTTTTGGTTGAACCCGTACGCTCGATGCTGATCCCCGATTTTTACAAAATGCGCGAAATGGCCATGGAATTGGGCGCGGTAAGCTTCGGCATCTCCGGCTCGGGTCCATCCGTTTTCGCTTTTACAAAAGATGAAGATACAGCCAGGCGCATCACTCAAAAACTGCAAAAGCACTTAACAGGTCTTAAAATTGGTTCGAATGGTTATGTATCAACTATAAATGATGCGGGACCAAGGGTTCTTTAAGTCAAAAGTGAAAATTCAAAAGTCAAAAAGGATGTCATCCTGAGCCTGCCGAAGGACGCGCGCAGAGGCCTGCCACCATGCTTCGACAAGCTCAGCATGACATCCCCAACAAATCCGAAATCGAAATTCCGAATTCCAAAATCAAAATGAAACTCTACAGTACCAACAACATTCAATCAGAAGTATCTTTTAAAGACGCGGTGTTTAACAGCATGCCGCAGGATAAAGGTTTATACATGCCCATCAGCATACCGCGGTTAAGTGATGATTTTATCAGCAATCTGGATAAATATACCCTGCCCGAAATTGCTTTTGAGGCAGCTAAAAACCTTTTAGGCGATTCTATGCCCATAGATGACTTAAAGGCTTTGATTGATGATGCCATCAACTTTGATGCACCTGTTGTAAAACTGGATGATAACGTACATGTACTGGAACTTTTTCACGGACCATCACTGGCGTTTAAAGATTTTGGCGCCCGTTTCATGAGCCGGGTAATGAGCTATTTTTTAGAGGATGGCGAAAAACAACTTGACGTTTTGGTTGCTACAAGTGGTGATACCGGCGGCGCTGTCGCTTTGGGCTTTTTAGGTGTACCTAATACAAGGGTTACTATTTTATACCCAAAAGGCAAGGTAAGCGGCGTACAGGAACAACAGCTAACAACCAATGGTAAAAACATTCGTGCGCTGGAAATAGACGGCACTTTTGACGATTGCCAGGCCCTGGTTAAACAAGCCTTTACCGATGCCGAACTGAATGAAAAATTCCGCTTAACATCGGCCAACTCTATTAATATAGCCCGTTTAGTGCCTCAAACTTTCTATTACTTTAACGCATACGCGCAGCTGTTAAGGCAGGGCGTTAAAAAAGTAGTGTTCTCTGTACCCAGTGGTAATTTTGGCAACATCGGCGCGGGTTTACTGGCCTGGAAAATGGGTTTGCCAGTAGAGAAATTCATAGCCGCCACCAACGCAAATGACACCGTGCCCTCGTTTTTGAAAACAGGTATTTATCAGCCCAAGCCATCGGTAGCAACGCTATCAAACGCCATGGATGTTGGCAACCCGAGCAATTGGGTACGTATTGCCGACCTGTTTAAGGCAGACATGGAAGAGTTGAAGAAATTAGTGGTGGGCTTTACCTATAACGACGAAGAAACTGTAAAAGCCATCAACTGGGTATTTGATACTTATGATTACGTGGTTTGTCCGCATACGGCCATTGCCTGGCAGGCTTTAACAGACTATCAGCACGATCATGGCAGTGCAGATACCGCGGGCGTATTTTTAGCAACTGCCCATCCCTGCAAATTCCCCGATGTTTTTAGTGATGAAATAGCCGCCAAAATTGACGTACCGGCACAAGTGAAAGAGTTAGAATCAAAAACCAAACTCGCAATTGCTTTAACCAAGGATTTTAAAGATTTTAAAGGGTATTTGCTGAACGCTAAGTAATCGAATGCGGTTTAAAAAATCATTTTGATTTCATCCATGGCAACGCTATCCATTTTCGGGTGTAGACGGCTAACCAGCAACATGCCTTTTGACAAAGAAAAATGGCTGGAGCAGGAAGACTGGGACTATCCAAGGCGCGACAATATGATTGATGACCTCATAAAAAATCACAAATTAAAGGGATTGAGCTACAAACAAATGGTAGAATTATTGGGTGATCCTCAAGGCAACGCCCGAGATTCAATTGGTGTTTACTATCGAATTGTGGAGGATTTTGGATCGGATATCGACCCGGTTTATTCAAAAAATCTTTCGATTGAATTTAATAAAGATTCGATTATCAATAAAGTTACGATTGAAGAATGGAAAAAACCGTAACCATTCCTTATAAACTTACAATTCGTAGTTATATTTGATCTGTGAAACCTACTTTAATACTTAACAAAAATATCATCGTCGTGCTTGGCTTAATTATCCTGTCATTTGCTGCTTGTAAACGGCATCAAAAATTCAATAGTGACAACTGGAATGATGGGGATGGCCTGACCTTTAGCTATCGTGCCAATATGGTTGACGATCTGTTGCAAAATCACAAACTAAAAGGTTTAAAATACCAGGAGGTTATTCACCTGTTGCACCGCCCGCAACAGAGCAATCAAAGCCAGATGGTTTATGAAATTGAAGAATTAAACAAGCCCGGAAAACCGCGCTATGTAAAACAGCTTATCCTATCGCTAAAGGACTCTGTAGTAACAGATGCCAAGATTTATGAGCATACTGCTAATAAATAATGCTCTTTATTTATTAAACTGAGGGTTATTTGAAAGCAATCTTTTACTATGATGCACTGTTAGCACATCAATTTTTGATTTATTATTTCAACCATTTGGCCAGGCTTTCTTCAGCTTCTTTTGTTGATAATGTTTCGTCATTATTTGATTGTTCCAAACCAATATCAATTTTATTTAGCAGCATTAGTCTGTCCAGTATATCTTCAAAGCTAAATTCACCCGGCAAATCATTTACTGTTTTTAATACGTCTTCCTTTGTCAGCATGATAAACTTATTTAACAATCTAATTTACTAAATAATTTTTAAAGTGTTTATTTGCTCAAAGCTTTAATAACATGATCAACACTATCATATTCGACCTCGGTGCAGTTTTAATTGACTGGAATCCACATTACGTATACCGTACCATTTTTGATGATGAACAGGAAATGAAGAATTTCCTGGCCACTGTTTGCACATCCGACTGGAATGAAGAACAGGATGCCGGCCGCTCTTTACAGGAAGGTACCGACC
>NZ_JBFUKF010000093.1:0-16260 GCF_056400985.1 Mucilaginibacter sp. P4_G9
GAAATATCCTTTAACATTTCCAATTGGACCAATTGATTCCTTTCTTAGCCATAATTTAATAAACACCTCCTGTATCAGATCATCGGTAAGCTCTTCGTCATTTACCATCCTGTTGCCTAAAGCATATAGCACAGGATAAAGATTTTGATGGATTATGGAATACGAACGTTTATTTCCTATACAAACCTCACTCCAAAGGTTGGATAGCTCCTCTAAATTTTTCATCATAATGGTTTTCTCAATTAGTATCTCGCAATACCCCGAGTTGATATTTTCTTATTTATATTGGTTCTGTATTCTTCCAAAACTCCTATCTGCCCGAGCGGTAAGGGAGTTCCTAACCACCTTTTAAACGCTAAATTGTTATGCCGTTAAAAAAGGTTGTTAGCCGGTGGAGTACGCTAAACTATCGCAAATTGGAACTCGCTGAGAGGCCTATAACGGCCAATCGAAGGGGGTATAATAGATCAAAACAGGCCTGATTTTACCTTCTGTCAGTTTTTAATTTTTAATGCAGGGAATGAGTGGATTAAGCTTTAATCATCGCCGCTTATAATTAAAGAAACTTTGGGAATAATTAAATCGCCCCTTCGGCTAAAGAGGTCTTAAAATGTAACCTACGGGGCTTAATGTCTCGTTTTGGTTAGTTATACATTAATTAGATAACTTAGATTTATTGACGCAGGCATTCCTTCTAAATTGAACCTAAAGGTTAATTTAAAAGGAATTATATAACGAAATAAGGAATAGCAGCTCCCTGAATCAGATGTTTAGTATCAGCGAGGTATCCTGGACAAGTAAAAACATGTTTTGATTAATGGGCCCATAAAAAGCTCATTGCAAATTCTGCCACTATGTGTAGTGTTTAAAAAGAAAAGAGTTGAAGTTTAGAAATTAACTTCAACTCTTAAAGTACGCCGTAAGCTATAGGTACGTCAATAACCTGCTTTAGGCGTTGTTAAAATTGAGCATCAAAATTCCACCTTTTAGCCAAAGCCTCCGCCTCTTTTTTTGTTAGCTGAATAACCGCACAGTGCTTAGGAGAAGAAAAGTTAGTTGCTTTCATGGGCCCTTCGTTGAAATGTCCAAGATTCTTAAAATTTATAAAATCGCTGGTTTCACTAAAGCCGAAATTGTTAGGCGTTATGCCGTAGATATCGTAAATAAGAACCCATTTTTTTTCGCCGATCCGTTTGAATACCGTTGGTGCTTCGCATGCTTTAGGTTCCGGGTCGTACCATTTGGCATCGTAAACGTATCCCTTATTTAGTGATTTGGATACCGCTTGCTTAATACCGGGAGTACCATCATGAGGAACATAAAACAGGTGATAATTTTTTCCTACCCGGGTTATATCTGCATCGATATAGGATACATCTTTCGGATATTCGAACAATAATTCCGGAGCTGTTTCCAGTTTGGTAAAATCATCGTTTACATAAGAATAATATATTTTGTTTTTGCCGTTTTTAAAACGCATAGTAAAATAGATCATCATTTTCTTTTGAGCCTTATCATAAATGGTTTCGGGTGCCCAGGCACAACCTATGTCTTCCAGGCTAGGAAACGCCTGATCCACCCTGATAATGTTGCGGCTCCAATTGATCAGATCCCATGATTTCATCAGCACCATCGAACGATTATTTCCCCAACCATACTCCTTATCCCTTTCCCACTCGGTGTCGCGATAGCCCGCTTTTTTAGCAAAGATGTGTAAATCTGTCATTGCTAAATAAAATGCGCCATCAGGGCCACGTGAAATGTGGGGGTCGCGAATTCCTTTCTGTAAGGCAATTGTATCTCCCGCTATTACCGGCTTCCCATTATTTATATCTGAAAATGAATAACCATCTTTACTTAATGCCATATAAAGGCTATGTGTCTCGTCCTTGAAATATACCATCAGGTAAGCGCTCATATCTTTCTCCTTAATTTTTTTCTGGGCTATAGCCTGTTGGCATATAAAAGTTATGACGACTAAAAGCTTAATGGCTATTATTATTCTTATTTTCATTGTTAAATTAATTTGTTTTATTAAGACCAGTTCTCCGGAATTCTATTTCGTTTTAACTCTCAGTATCGTGAATGAATACGGAGGCAATTCTGTTGAATTAATTTCGGCAAGTGGAGCCTCTGCAACTGCCGGCGAGATATTTTTATCAGTAAGTTGCCCCTGCAATACAGTTTTCGTTATTTTTTCTCCCAGAGGCGTAATATTTTTAAAATCAGTAAGCGCCTTAACGGCAACAGGAAGCAAGTTCACTAATTTAATGATCAGGTCCTTAGATTTTGAATCGCGTACAACTGATATAGCCACCCGCTTTTTTACCGCATCCTGGCTATTAGACAGGGTTACCGAAGCTGGCAGGTATTGGTCTCCCGAATTTTGGCCATAAAGTTTTTGCACCTGGTAAGCAGCCGTGAGCTTAACCTCAGTATTGTTAAAATATATCATATCAGGGTTCCATTGGGTGTGGCCTTCCTTGGCAAGTAAGGGAGCATAAGAACTCATACTTACCACATCAGCATTACGTTCCAGCGAAGTCAGATAAATGGCTTCAGATAAGGCGGATTCAAAATTAGCGCCCCGCCCTGGCACCGTTGCTGCATACTCACCCAGGTAAACTTTAGGTTTTGACCGGTCATAACTGTCGTAAAAATCCTGATTATTAATAAACCAGCCTGCTTTATTATAGTAATGCTCGTCAACTATTGGAATCTTTAACCTGGATGCAACATCCCAGCCTTCCCGATAATCTGTACCTTCAAAACTTGGCCCGGCAGTTCCGATTACTATAATCTCGGGATGAGCCTTTTTCAAAGCATTAACAATCATGGTAAATCGCTCTTCAAATATATCGGTTATCAAATCTTCGTTCCCAACGCCGATATACTTTAAATTAAAAGGTTTAGGATGCCCGGCCTGGGCGCGTATTTTTCCCCATTTGGTATTGGCATCCCCATTTGCCCATTCTACCAGATCGATGATATCCTGAACATATTGATCCATTTGTTCCATTGGGATTCCGCCTTGCTGCCCGTTTCCTCCATCTCCGGAATTTTGGCAAGAAACGCCGGCGGCAACTACCGGGACAGGCTCCGCCCCTATATCTTCGCAAAATTGAAAATACTCGAAATAACCTAATCCAACAGACTGATGGTAATGCCATATATTACGTTGTGGTTTGCGCGCTTCCGGCGGCCCAATGGTATTTTTCCAACGATAAATATTGTTTAAACCATCTCCATGGGCTAAACAACCACCGGGAAACCTGACAAAACGAGGATGAATATCAGCGATAGTTTTTGCCAGATCGGCCCGCAACCCATTCGTTCTGCCTTTATAAGTATCCCGAGGAAATAGAGAAACCATATCAATGGCCAGCCTGCCAGCCTGAATAGCCTGCAATTCCAATTTCGCATCGGTAACGGTGGCATTTGAAGTAAGAACAGCTTTTGAATTTCTCCAGGGGCCTGAAGCAACAGGTATTATGGTTTCTCCAAACACGTCTCCATTATTCCCAATTAAACGAACTTTCAGATTTCCTTTCCCTTTATCTAATAGTTTAGCAAATAGAGAGAAATTATACTTTTCACCTTTTTTTAAAGCTATGCCGTCAAAGCCAGAATTGATAAGTGAGCCTCCATTCGCACTTGTTTTTAATACCGCATAGTGAAGATTATTGGGGTGAACAGGGGCAATAGAATCAATTGTAAAACTAACCCCCACTCCTGCTGAAGTCCAGGAATGAGAACGAGTCCAGCTTTTGTCACTTCCAAACTTATCGTGCAAATCGTATTCAAAGTCCCTGTTTTGAATGAGTTCTGCATATAATCCCCCGTCTGCAGCATAATTGAGGTCCTCAAAAAAGATGCCTATCAAGGTATTACTTATTGGTTTGGCATTTTCTGCATTCACAGTAAATTTTGCTTCAATTGGTTTCAGCCCGGCAAACCGGTAAGCATCTTGCTGCGTCGTTTCCTCCTTTGCAATATTTTTGAAATTTCTGAGTTCGTACGCTTTAATCATCCGGTCAACTACAGCCCATTTAACCCGATGAATTTGCCCGCTTACTTTACTGGAAGGCAGGTTAACATCAACTGAAGGGATGTAATCTTCAGTGGAAATTTCCCTTCCGCGGTCGTTTCTTTTAAAATCTTTCGTTTCAACGGCGAAAAACTTCCCCCTGGCATCCGCATAAGTAACCAAATAGTTTTTTTGGATCGGATCAAATTTAATTCCCGGGCGAAGAAAATTATATCCCTCGCCTACCGCCGGATAACTCTGACGATTCCAGTCAATCAAATTCTCTGATGCTGCATGGGCGTAAATCTGTTCAGTAGCATTCAAACTCCATATACAATGCCACATCTTATCTGCACCAAAAATCACAAATGGATTAAACATCTTTTTCTGGGAGCCACCAGGGCCATAATCGCTTCTTAAAAACCCGTTTCCTCCTCCAATCAGGTTCCAATTCTTTTTATCAGGACTCCATGCAAACTGAAGGCCCACCGAAGGGTTATTGGCTCCATACGAAAATAGATAAACAGAATCGGGTTGATCAACCAGGACAGGTTTTGAAGCAAAAGCGCACTGTATAAACAATACAAGAAGTATTCCGACGAGCTTTAAAATTCGATTCATTTAGTTATAAGTATATTTATCTGTGTGTTTTCCTTTTGTTGATTGCTTATTTATCTATTTATATAAAACAGACTTTTCTCCATTTAACGGGATTGTTCTATTTCTATATTCCAGTTCACGGGTACATCGGTATTACCACGTTGTCAATACACCTTAATTTCCCACAAACCTGGCGCACCGGACAAGATGGTTAATTTGAGGAAACGGGTTTTCCCTATTTTATTGACCACTTCGGGGGAGTGAATTACCTGCAATTCGGGTGTATTTATTGTTTTCCATACTTGGCCATCTTCTGATTTCTCGATTTTAAAACTATGCCCTAACGTGGATTTTACAAAAAAGAACTCCAGGCTATTCACCCGCTTTATTGCACCAAGATCAATCTGATACCAGGGTTCCTTATCGGCATTGTCGCTCATCCAAGAGGTCCCGTTTGAGCCGTCAACAGCATTTTCTGGTTTAAAATCCATTATACGCTGAACGCTTGCAAGTTCAGTTTCAACAAATTTGGGAGGCATAGCAATCAACTTATCAATTACCGTGTCGATAGATATTTTGATAACGGTATCCCTTCTCGCGCTCGAAGCCGTAACTTTAACAGGATGTATGTGGGTATTTTTTTTCAAATTGGGTATTTCCGCAATCCCGGTAGTATTTACCTGTGCAGGCTGAATGGTTCCATCTGCGTTAAACTGTAAGCGGTTAACAAAAACCTGACGGGTCGTGCCTCCCTGGCCGTATTCCAGATAAAAAAATAAATAATTATCTGTACCGGGGACACGAAGCACATTACCATGGCCCGGGCCCCAAACGCCTTTCGCAACATCGGATTTGAACACCATATCCTGCTCCGGGGCAACAAAGGGTCCCAATGGGCCGGTTTTACTCATCATATAGGCATAAGCATAGTTGGCTCCGCCCGATAATGTATAAAAATAGTAATAAATACCGTTTCGCTTAAATAAGAAGGGCCCCTCAGAATAACCGGATCTCTTGGTTGGAATAGATACTTCCGGGCCTTCAATAGTTTTCCAGTCTTTACTCAGTTTAGCCGCTTTTCTTCGGCGCCAGAAAATATAAGCCTGCCCATCCTCATCTACAAAGGGGTCTCCATCTATATCAGCCACGACAGGCTTAGTCTCTTCACTTTCTTTTTCTGGCTGATTAAAGAAAACACCTGATCCATTGCTGAATTTAAAAGGGCCTTCCGGCCTCTTTGCCGTTAAATGATAAGTACCGAGCCTTGCATCAGGCTTAACAATGGTAGCATACAGGTGATAAAGGTTATCTTTTTTAATTACCACACCAGGGGCCCAGTACCTGAAATATCCCGTTTTCTTTTTTCCTTCGGGGCCATAGGTGTAAGGTTTATTCCAATCAATACCCTGAAAAAGTGTCCCTTTATAACTCCAGTTAACAAGGTCTTTTGAGGTCCAAACAACGGGCGGCCCCATTTCCTTCAAATCACGGTCAATATCGGCCGTTCCATACAAATAATACGTACCGTTAAAATTAACCACGGAGGGGTCGGCAACATAATCCGGGATAACCGGTTGAGTTAAAGGCTGATTATTCTGCTGCGCTTTAACTGCAAGCCCAACAAACAATAGCCATAATAAGACTAAATTTTTTAATAAACTATTATTCATAAGAGTAACTTACTTAAGTTTCCGATCACTTCCAACCATTTTTCAATGCTACTGATCGCGATTCGTAAACGAAATACGAGGCATGCGCAGGCAGCCTATTTTCTCCATTATAGCTCAGGTAACAAAGGCCTCCCTAGCGCACCGATGCTAATGTTAATGTTCGCATAATGACTATTTTATTGGGATATCACTTAGTTGACAGACTCATACCTAAAATTATCGAATATCACAGCGCCTTCCTTTCCGGCTGACATAAAACCTGGCCGCAGTGCAAAAAAGCCGTGATATTTGTTATGGTTGAAATCCGATACCCGTAAGCCGGATTGGAAAATTACCCAGTTTTTGCCATCCTTGCTGGCAAGCATATCGCAGGTATTCCGGTTGTTTTTTATTTTAAGATAAAAATGCCTTCCCAGTGCCACAGATTTGTTGAGATGCGCGTCTGCATTCTTATAAATGGTAACACTTTTACCATTGGATGTAAGGCCGGCAAAAGCTTCCTCATTGTAAAACAAAATCAACCCGCCGGTACTTCTCCCGGTTAAACTCACTTCTACCTGTGCTTCATAACTTGTATCCGGGACTGTGGTTAATAAAAGCTGCGCATCCTCCGGACCAGAACCCTTAGCTTTTAAATAAAGGCTGCCATGTTTGAGCTGAACAGCATTAGTATCATAGCCTTTCCAGGCCGTCCATTGCAGTCCGAGCGTTTTTTTATTGAAGTTGTCTGATAACGTAAAGCCCGATGAATGCTGTTTTTCTTTGGCCCCGGAATCCATTTCTCCTTTTGCTGTTTTGAACCAGCCATCTGCCGTCCATTCAATAGGTTCAATAAGGGTTTGCCGGCCTAAGGTATGGTATCCTTTTTCATAAGCATGGTATACTATCCACCAGTTTCCTTTTACATCATCAATGAGTGTTCCATGCCCCTTAGACCACCATTGGTCATCTGCACTATAGGTATGTACAATAGGGTTATAAGGTGAGTTTTCCCAAGGGCCCTGAATACTTTTTGAACGCGCTGCTACCACCATGTGGCTGGTTGCCGGGCCCGCAGTACCCCCTTCGGCCGTTAGCATATAGAAATAATCTCCTTTCTTAAAAATCTTCGGAGATTCCAGGCATTTGCATTCGGTAATCCAATCTGTTGGATAATCCCAACCTGCGTAAACATCTTTCAGATCGCCTGTTACAGAAAGCCCGTCATCTGATAAAGGAACCATGCCGCCAGCAGAAACGAACAAATAACGTTTGCCGTCTTCGCCTACTGCATGTCCCGGATCAATACGCGTCACCTTCAAATCAACGGGTTTACTCCAGGGACCGCGTATATCATTCGCCCATATCACCCAGTTAGACCCATTGGCCGGAAAATAAATATAATACTTACCCTTATATTTCAACAGGTCGGGAGCCATGGCCGATCCAACCAGATCTGGCATGGCCCGTGTTATCGGCTCCCAGTTAAGCAGGTCTTTCGAATGCCATATTAAAAAGCCGGGAGAATATGTAAACGGCGAATGCGTCATGTAAAAATCATTCCCGTCACGCATAATACTCGGGTCCGGATAATCACCTCTTAGGATAGCCTTTGGATACTCCTGTGCAGACGTACAATAGGTAAGCCCTGCAAATACCATTAAAAGAGTGATTTTTTTAAAGAAATTGGATACGGTCATATTTATTTACAAAGCATATATTTCTAAAATTTCAAATTAAGCCCGCTGTGATGTACATGCTTGATCTTTTTCTTTCTAGCATCACATGATAAGCGGAAGTTATGTATCATAAAAATATGACTGATTAAAAAAGAACCTCATACTCTACCTTCAGTAAATAAATTTTTATTATCCGAATTTTTATATCTCTTAAAAACGATCGCGCAACAGTTGCCCACCAATGGTATATTTTGTATCAATGTCATGTAAGAGGAATAATATCAATCGCTTACGCTTATAAACCGGCTGAAAAGTCGGAGTTGGGATTTTTAATGACCTGTGTAAGCTGTAGCAGCGATAACACGTAAAAATTTAGTTTAAAACGCGGTAAATCATTTTTTTGACCCCGTAGTTTATCTGGGCAAATTGCCGAAAATCATTAAATGAAGTACATGGTAGAATGATGATTTATGTGTGGTTTTTGAATCCCTGATCTGTATGCGCAGCAGCTGGATATAAAAGAAATAGTTTTAGATATCGTTCACGGGCTAATTCAATGGCCTGATAATAACAGCTATTCCACCCTTTGCTTTAAGACTGACATTCAAAATTCCAGTATATTTTAAATTGGTAGTCCTTTTACGAATCCCGCCATTATCGTCATCCTCATATATCGTTGCCCGATATGACTTTGATTTATTGAGAAAACCGAGCCTAACCTTCCCGGTCCATGGCTCCAAACCCGCCGCTCCTCCCAGGAACCAGTCGTTGCCCTTGCGCCTGACGACACAAATTCCTTTTCCGATATCACCGCAAACATATTTGCTTTCGTCCCACACTGTCGGGACGTACTTAAAGAACTCTATCTCCTGTTCATTCTGGTAGTCCTGAGAACGCCCATACCAGAATATGGCTTGTAACGGATCAAAATAAACGACAGTAAGGGCAAGTTGCTGCGCTTTACTCACGTTAAAATTCTTATTGTAGGAATTGATCATGTTGGGATAACAAAAAGTAAAATCAGCAGCACCCGCAAGAAAACGTGTAAACGGAAGTACAGTATTATGAAAAGCGTCCGGGCTGTTTTCATCGCCACGAATGCCTTCGGAACTGAGCACAAAAGGATACCTTCGGCTTAGTCCGGTAGGTTTGTAATGATCATGTACATTCAACACAAAACCATAATTGTTTACTTTTTTCATAGCCGTATCAAGCCATGATAGCCCTCTTTGTGTGCCACCATCAACAAATCCGAATTTAATACCGGCGATGCCCCATTTTTTATAGAGTGGTAACAGCGTATCTAACTTCGCCTTAAGTCCAACATAATTGACATAAAGAATGACACCGATGCCTTTCTGTTTACCGTGGGCAATAATTTGCGGTAAATCAAATTCGGGCAAAGGCCTGGTGGGATCAGATACGGTTCTGAACTCGGCGCCGTACCAGCCTGCATCGATCAATATATATTGAAAATTCATTTTTGAAGCAAAATCAACGCCATCGAGGGCGCCCCGGGTGTTGATGGGTACCCGGAATATTTTTCCGGGCACCACGGCTGCAGGGACCCTGGCTGATAGAGGATTAACAAGTTTCAAATTCAGTTGACTAAAATCATGCAGTCCGGCCGCTGTTTTGCTGAAACTGATAGTTCTCCATGGTGTCACTAAACTGTCCCTGAAAACGACCATGGTATCCTTTTGAACGGAGGGAGCATTGTGTCCCCTATAAAGCGTATCCACATAAAACCGGAATGCAAGGCTATTGGGCTTTTCCCCTCGTATAAGCACGCATTTGGTGTAATTTCTGTTATCAGCTTCCCCAACACTGATATAACCACAGCCCGCCGCAACTAGTGTTGAAGGAAGGTCACTGGCTCCCGCCAGAGAATCGACCTTTACAAGCCTGAATACCGATTCCTCATGATATTGATAGATTGTGCTTACGTTTGCAAAATTCATCTCTGTACCCTCTTCCAGCAGGCGTACCGGCCGCCTCGGCAAATTATAACAAGCATACCGAAAGGCCAGGCTGCCATTATATAACCTCACGTAAATTTGGAACATTCCGGTTGCTGTACGGCACTTTAAAATGCCCGCCTCGTAATTATCTTCAATCACTGCATCTTCACCAAGCGGCCAGGAAAACCTGGAACTGACTTTTAATTTGCTTACCAGAGGGGCGGACCGAAGCGAGTCAAGAACTGGCCCGTCCGTTTTAATTCCCAGCGCCGACCAATTAACGATCACCCGGCCGCCAGATGTCAGCCTGTAAACAAGGCGATTCCGTTGATTAAGCTTGATTTGAACTACGGTACGTCCATCCGGAGAATGTATCGAGGTGATAAGTTGAGCCGCGCCGGTGTTTTTGGCGAATGCCGTTGATGCGAAGAGCACAGACAAAAAGCCTAATAACGTTACAATATACTTTTTTGAATAAAACATAATCTCTCTTATTATAAAATAAGACAAAACAATAGCCAAAATATACTCAACTCATTGAGTTGATTTTGAATGGCGCATTAAACACAAAAAGTAATCCGGCCTTAATAAAGTGGGAAAATATATCGGCGTAGTGGTATGCGATAACAACAATAACTGAGTACCAAATTAAACGAAAATAAATGAGTATAACCGGCTGTAAGAATTCGTCCTTCCCATATATCATCCGACACTGTTTTTGGAGGCTTCTTAAAAGAGGCCTTGCTTAATGATATTTCGCCATGGAACACCCTTTCTAACAAAAATTAAATAATTTGAATATGCTCCTCAAAAAAAATTCAATTCCATTCATAATATTCTTTGCTGCTATGTTCAACGTGCAAACAACGCGCGCGCAGCATGCTGACCGTATTTCCCCCGGAGAATTATGGCTTGACGATCATGGGGACCATATACAGGCCCACGGTGGCGGGATAACCAAAGTAAAAGACAAATATTACTGGTATGGTGAAGAAAGAAGACGGGGACTGGACAGCAATATACGTTATGTAAGCTGCTACGTTTCTAAAGACCTTATGAACTGGAAATTCAAGGGGGATGTGGTGGCATTTACAGACCCTGAAAACCTGGGACCTAAATGGATACTTGAGCGCCCGAAAGTATTTTTAAGTAAAAAAACCGGCAAATTCGTTATGTATTTTCATCTCGATAACGCTACGTATAATTATGCTCGAGTTGGGATAGCGGTTTGCGATCGTCCGGACGGGCAGTTCCGATATCTGAAAAGCTTCCGCCCGTTGGATCACGAAAGCAGGGACATTGGGCAATTTGTCGACGATGACGGAGCGCAATGCCTTGTATTTGAAGACCGGCCACTTGGCTTCCATATTGTTAAACTTACAGAAGATTGCCTCGGTATAGAACGGGAAATGTGTCTGATCCGCCAACACATGGAAGGCGGCGCAATTGTTCATTACCAAGGCTTATATTATGCAATAGGCTCAGCATTAACTGGCTGGAGACCGAATGCGAACAAATATGCTACCGCCACGTCGCTTGAAGGACCATGGTCTGATTTCAAGGATATCGCGCCAAAAGAAACCAACACGTATAATTCACAGTCAACACTACTACTTAAAATTTCGGGAAGGAAAGATACGACTGTTGTATTTCTCGGAGATATCTGGAAGCCCAGGTCCCAATGGGATTCCAGATATCTCTGGATGCCGGTGAAAATCGGAAATGGCAGAATGTGGTTACCGAAACCTGTCCCCTTTAAAATTAATATCCGTGAGGGTTCCACATTCAAAGCCGATTAAACGGCTGCTCTGCTGCGAATTACATTTGACCAGTCCTTAAGTACCTGTGTGAATCGCGCTGCTTGATCATTTCAAACGGAATTTGTGGTCTTTTATCAGAACCGGCAGCTCTCCTACCTTTTTTTTGATAAAAATTTCAATATGATGAGTATGCGGCTTCGCAGGATGAAGTCATCCTTAAAGAAGCGCAATTCCGGCTTTAAAAACCCTATTTCTGATGATTAAAAATTAAACCATGAGTCGTTTTAAACCAAGAAACCACCTGTTACGCTTATTGGAGATTCGTGCTATCGTGCATCACCCACTTAAAATTACAGGCGGATAGCGAAATCATCTAAATGTGATACGCCGTATATTTTCCATTTTGCCAACAGGCCGCAATAGCAGTCGTTCCATTAATTAACCAACAACACAACCAATTAATTAAACAATGAATAAATTATGAGAAAAGCAGTACTTAATTACAAGCTGTATGCTACGTTATTTACCATCCTACTGGCATTGGTAAGTTTTCGCGGCTATGGCCAGTCAACGGTATCGGGGCAAGTTACCGATGCAAAGACCCACGAAACCATCATCGGTGCCACAGTGAAGGTAAAAGGAACATCAACAGCGGTTGCAACTGATGTTAAAGGCAATTTTAAGATAGCCGCTTCGCAGGGTGCTGTCCTGCAAATCAGCTATTTGGGCTTCAGTTCATTAGAAGTTGAAGCAGACACCAAAAACACTATGCACATCAGCCTTAGCGCTGTGCCGAATGACCTTAACGAGGTAATTGTAGTGGGCTACGGCACCAGGAAAAAGGAAACACTAACAGGTGCAATCTCCCAGGTTGGATCTGAAGTGTTCAGAGACAGGCCGGTACCCAACGCGGCGCTTGCGTTGCAGGGAGAGATCCCCGGTTTGGTTGTTACAAGAAATTCTCCCAGGCCGGGCAATGAAAATTTGACCATCAGGCTACGCGGGGAATCATCTACTTCGGCTGTTTCACCGCTGATCATTATTGACGGTGTGCCTACTGTAGCAGATTTTGAGATCAGCACATTAAACCCTAATGACATTGAATCAGTCACCGCACTTAAAGATGCATCTGCCGCAATTTACGGTGCACGTGCGCAGGGAGGTGTAATATTGATCACCACCAAACGAGGTAAGGGAAAACCTCAGGTTAATTACAATCCAAGTTATAGCTTAAACACAGTTGCTAAAACAGTTCCCTGGGGCAATATGATGCAATGGGCCGGCCTTTATCTTGAAACGTCAATGCAGGACAGGGTCGACGCGTCGGGCACCCCGATTCAGTTTCTTCCGCAATGGACACTGGCCAACCTGCAGAGAATGGCAAACGGAGAATCATTTGATTATACCCAGCCAAGTGGGTTGGTATCACATTATGGTGATAATAACTGGCAACGCGTACTTTACGGAAATTCAAATTCGCAAATGCATAACCTTTCGCTCACGGGCTCAACAGATAATACGGGCTATGCGGCTTCATTGGGGTATTCAAATAACAAGTCAATTCTTAAAACAGCTTATGACGGCGAAGTTAAATATAATGCCCGCTTTAACTATGATTACCAGATCTCTAAAAAAGTAAAATGGCAATCAGGTATCGCGTACGATACAAGAACGGTAAAAAGTCCCAGAAATGGCGTTGGAGCAGGCTTTTTTGATGCCCCCATTTTCCCCGTTTACAACAGCGTTGGCAACTACTACGATGATTATGGTTCCCGTAACCCGGTCGCGATGACGCAAGCCGGTGGTCGTATCAGGAATACAGATAACTTCTTCCGTTTCAATACCAAGCTCTCGGCAAATATCATTGACGGTTTAACAATAAGCGGAACGGCAGCAATCACCAAACGTGACGGCATGAAAAACGAATATAATCAAACTTATAATCTTTACAGCTGGACCGGAGACCGTATATATTCAACAATTTACAATCCAGCCTTCGTAGGGGAAACAATCTCAAATACCGTTTACAACAACTTCGGTGTCCTTGCGGATTACAATAAGACCTTTGCGCAAAAGCATAATTTGGCAGTTACAATGGGCAGTACTGCCGAGCTGCAGGAAGACAGGGTTTTGGGCGGTCAACGCACAGGCCTGTTATACCCGGGCCTTTACGATTTGAATACCGCGACCCCGGTAAACGCGACCAATAATAGCTCAGACGTTAAGGTAGGACTTACTTCGTACCTTGGACGTTTCGACTACGATTATAATAAACGCTATCTTCTGGAACTGATTGGCCGGAGTGATGCCTCTTCCCGTTTCGATGCTGATCACCGCCGACAAAACTTTTACGGCGTTTCTGCCGGGTGGGCCTTATCTGAAGAAAGTTTCATGAAGCCGTTAAAATTTGTGAGCTACCTTAAAATGCGTGCGGGTTATGGAGAAACAGGCGGACTCGGGGGCGGTACCAATGGCTTATCAAGCACAAATGGTGCAATTGGCGCTTTCAACTATGTGTCAGGCATCGGTGCCGGAACCGCAATATTTGGTAATACAGCGGCCGTACAGGGTACCAATTCCATCTCCAATATATACAATGTTGAGCTGACTTGGGAACGGATGCTGAACAAGAATATAGGAGTTGACTTCACCATGTTCAACAACAAGCTTAGCGGATCCTTTGACGTATACGAACGTAAAAATACAGGGTTAATTCTCAGTTTGATTTATCCTGGGGTATTAGGTGCAAATGCGCCCCCAAGCAATGCGGGCAACCTCAGGGTACACGGATTTGAAGCGACACTCAATTGGCATGATAAAATTGGCGAGGTTTCCTACAATATCGGAATTAATGTAAGCAACAATAAAAACCTTTTGGTGAAGCGAAATGGCGCAACAGCTATCGCTCCCGGACAAAACCTGCCGTTACAAGGCTATCCGCTGAATTCGCTCTTCCTGTACAAAACTAACGGAGTATTCCCAACGCAGGCAGACGCAGATGCATATACTGCAAAATACACGGCAAACACGGTAGGTAATCTGGGTGCTATGACCGGAAATAGTAAACTGCGTGCAGGCGACCTAAGCGTTGTTGATTTAAACGGTGACGGCGTTTTGAATACAAGTGACCTCTATTTTGCAGGTGATGCTGATCCACACTATACATTTGGTACAAATCTTGGCATACGCTGGAAAAATTTCGACCTTTCCGGCTTCTTCCAGGGAGTACTTAAACAAAATTTATTACGCGGTGGGAATGGCAGAGCTCCATTTTTCCGTAACTACCTAAATATCAACACGTACTATATTGGAAAAACGTGGACGCCAGACAACACCGATGCCCTGTACCCAAGATTGTCATTTGACAATAACCGGAATAACTGGAACTGGGCAGTTAATGACGTAAACATGGAAACTCTCCGTTATGTTCGACTGAAAAATATGATCATCGGATATACCCTTCCAAAACAATGGATGGACAAATTAGGCATAAAGCGGGTAAGGGCATATGTTTCCGGGAACGACTTACTGACATTCTCTTCTGTTAAGGACGGCTTCGATCCGGAAAGAGGAACATCGTCTGACAGCAGTTACCCTTTCATCAGAACATATACATTCGGCCTGGAAGTTGGATTTTAAAAATTGTGGATAAATGAAAAAATTAAACTATATAATAGCGCTATTCCTGATTATTTCAGCAAGCGCATGCAAAAAAACATTTTTGGATCTGAACCCGATCGATCAGCCAACAACGGCTTCGTTCTTTCAGAACGCGGCCCAGTTCAAATCATTTTCTAATGATTTTTACAACAAAATGATAGGCTTTCGTCCTGTAAAATCTGATGTTCAGGGTGCCGCAAACAGTAATATTTACGATTACATGGATGCGGGCACCGATTTGACATTAGCAATCAGCGCCTACGGCCAAGGCGCAATATCTACACCGCAAACCGATATTTACTGGTTAAATACCTATGCGTATATCCGTGCAAATAATGTATTGATTGAAGCAGCGGCTAATTACACCGGTGATAAGGGAGCCATTAAACAATATGTGGCAGCAGCCTATTTCTTTCGCGCATGGCACCATTTTTTGCTGTTGAAGCGATTTGGCGGAATACCACTTGCCACTAAAGTACTATCTGTAAATTCCGCTGACCTTCAGGCACCAAGAAACACCCGCTACGAGGTAGCAAACCAGATTTTTAGGGATCTCGATGTTGCTATTGCAGGTTTACCATTAGAGGCGAGCATTGCAGCAGCAGATAAAGGACAAGTAAGCCAGCAAGCTGCCAAAGCTTTTAAAGCACGCGTTCTGCTTTATGAGGCAACCTGGGAAAAGTATGTTAATACCACTACCGACTGGGCACAAAACCAGAAAAAGGCCGATAGTACAACAACATGGCTGACCCAGGCTGCAAGTTTAGCCTCGCAGGTAATGACAGACAATACCTATTCATTGTTCAATGGAGTCGACACGCTGAGCTATTATTACTTGTTCAACCTCGATGATGCCAATTCAAACCCGAAAGGGCTGACCAAAGTAGCTAATAAAGAATATCTCCTGTCAAGCCACTATGACTT
>NZ_JBFUKF010000094.1:0-15822 GCF_056400985.1 Mucilaginibacter sp. P4_G9
CCATAACTGTATCAGGCGCTGCCGCCATAACTGTATCAGGCGCTGCCGAAGGTGGTAAAATTACGGTTACTGCCAATGCTAATAAAGTGGTACAATCGGTGCATATCGATAGTGCTTTTTTGGCTGATGCTGATAAAGAAGAACTGGAAGAATTACTGGTTGTGGCCTTTAACAAAGCCATGGAGCAAGCCGATAATATAAGCCAGGCCGAAATGGCAGCCATGACCAAGGAAATGCTTGGCGGTATGGGCGGCTTAGGCAGCTTATTTGGCAAGTAAGCCCCCTAATATTACACAAATACTATTACTATGAAAACTACTTATTACGGCCAGTCAACCGTTGAAATAGAATTAAGCAGTGGTAAAAAACTATTGTTTGATCCCTTTATATCACACAATTCGCTGGCGAAAAATATTGACCTCAAAAGCATAAAGCCAGATTATATCCTGGTATCACACGGCCATGGCGATCATGTTGCCGATTTATTAGAAGTACAAAAAAATAGCGGCGCCAAAGTTATCTGTATTGCCGAAATTGCCAACTGGCTTAACAGCAAAGGTGTTGATAATGTACACGGAATGAATATTGGCGGCGGTTTTAATTTCGATTTTGGTCGGGTCAAAATGGTGAACGCGGTGCACTCCAGTACCCTACCCGATGGCTCACCAGGTGGTAACCCTGCCGGTTTCATGCTATCTGTTGAAGGTAAAAAAATCTACTTCGCCGGTGATACCGCGCTTACTTACGATATGAAACTGCTGGCCGATGAAAACCTCGACTGGGCTTATTTACCTATCGGTGATAATTATACCATGGGTGCTGATGATGCCATTAAAGCCAGCACTTTCATTAACTGTAAAAACATCATCGGGATCCATTATGATTCTTTCCCCGTTATAAAAATTGATAAAGACGATGTAAGGGAAAAATTCATTAAAGCAGGATTGAATTTAAAGCTGCCTGCTATTGGTGAAACGATGGATCTGTAGCTTTTTAATGGTCATACCGAACTTGTTTCAGGATGCCCCCGGACACAAATAAAAAAGCCTCCCGACATAATCAGGAGGCTTTTTTGTTACTGAAGGTTACTTCTTCATTTTCATAGTGTCTTTTTTCATTGTTGTATCCTTCTTCATCTTCTTTTTCATTTTTTTCTTGGTGGTATCAGTTTGCATAACACCATTTGAAGATTTTACCGGAGCCCCGTGTGCAAAAACGCTTCCAAAAGAGATCGCTGCTAAAGCAATCATACAAAGTACCTTTTTCATAGCTTCTTATGTTTTATAGTTTTTATACTATATATAACGAATTAACTACAGATTGTTTTATTTTCTGCCAAATTAAATAATCGTCCCGTTAGGAATAATAGCACGTTTTTTAACAACTACAATGCCATCCTGTACGGTATGGGTGCCATAATCGCCGTCTTCCAGCTTTTCACCACAGTTGATAACAACATCGTCGCCGATGTAGGTATTTTTATCAATAATGGCATTTTTAATCTTGCACCTGTCGCCTATACCCATTAGCGGCGATGCGCTTAACTTCAGTTCTGCAATCTGCTCCAACGTTTGGTAGGTATCATTTCCCATTACATAGCAGTTCTCAATTTCTGTTTCAACCCCAATACGGGTACGGATGCCGATTATGGAGCGTGTAATTGTTTTTGCACTGATGATGCAACCATCGGCGATGATAGATTTATTTAAAGTTGTACCTGATACCTTTGATGGCGGCAGCATGCGCGCACGGGTATAAATATGATTTTCGCCAAAAAGGTTAAACTTAGGGATCTCGTCTGTTAAACCAAGGTTGGCGTCAAAAAATGATGGAATGGTACCAATATCTGTCCAGTAACCTTCGTATTGATAGCTTAACACTTTATGCTCAACTATTGATTGCGGGATGATCTCTTTACCAAAATCGGTACGGTCATTGCCTTCCAATAAATCATATAAAAGTTTACGGTTAAAAATGTAAATCCCCATAGATGCCAGGTAAACCCTGCCCTCGGCCTGCATTTCATCGCTTACCTCAGATGCCCAGCTTTCAAAGTTTGATTTTGGTTTTTCGATGAATGCGGTTACCATGCTGTTCTCATCAGCTTTTAAAATACCAAAACCCGGTACATCAGCTGCATCAACAGGAATTGTTGCTATGGAAATCTCGGCACCTGCTTCCATATGCTTGTCAATCATATCCTCAAAATCCATCTGGTATAGCTGGTCGCCGGATAGGATCAGTACATACTCAAATTCATGTACTGCCAAATGATGCAGGCTTTGCCTTACTGCATCAGCAGTTCCCTGGAACCAGGCAACGCTTGATGGCGTTTGCTCTGCGGCCAAAATATCAACGAAAGCATCGCTAAAGCTGCTGAAGTGATAGGTGTTTTTGATGTGCTTGTTTAACGATGCGGAGTTAAACTGTGTTAACACATAAATGCGCGTAATACCCGAGTGCAGGCAATTCGAAATTGGAATATCAACCAGGCGATACTTACCGGCAATTGGCACAGCCGGTTTTGAACGTGTTGCAGTAAGTGGCGATAAACGACTGCCCTGGCCACCGCCAAGCACAATTGAGATTACTTTAGATGTCATAGTTGAGGTTTTAAACTTTCATAAAGGTTTATATATTCTTTGGCCGAACGGTCCCAAGAAAAATCGAGGGCCATCATACGCTTGCGGAGTATTTGTAGTTGGGCGGGGTTTTGGTAAAGTATTTTGGCTCGGGTAATAGAATGGCAAATATCATCAACAGAAATCTGGCTAAAGCGAATACCGTAGCCATCCTCGTCGCCAAAATCAATTACCGAATCTATTAGTCCGCCAGTACTGCGTACAATTGGCATGGTGCCGTAACGTAAAGAGTACAATTGGTTAAGCCCACATGGTTCAACACGCGATGGCATCAGCAGGAAATCGGCACCGRCATACACTACATGGGCCAATGATTCATCATAGCCAATAAAAACATTGCAACGGCCGGGATATTTATCTCTAAGATCCAGCAGGTCCATTTCCATATCCGTATCACCCGAGCCTAATATAAAGAAGTTAACATCGTCTCCATATTCGGCCAGTGTACGGTCAATGGCATCGGGTAGCAGATCGGCGCCTTTTTCGATAACCAACCTGCCGATAAACACAAACAATGGTTTTTCGGGGTTTAAACCAAAGCGGGTGCAAAGGGCTTCTTTGTTGGCCTGCTTGCCTTTAGCCAGTGTTTTTATATTAAAATGATTGGGCACCATAGGATCGGTTTGGGGATTCCAAACTTCGGTATCAATACCGTTGATGATACCGTACCCTTTAGCTCTTTCAACATAGAAAAGGTATTCCAGTCCGTTTGAATTGATGGTAAGTTCGCGTAAATAAGTTGGCGAAACCGTAGTATACAACCAGCTGCATTTTACGGCAGCAGCTAACGGATTTATACCCGCGGCCCAATCAAGCAAGCCAATTGCCGACATGTCAATCTCGGGCAGGTAAGGCAGTTGTTCCCAGCCAAAAGCGCCGTGGTACTGACCATTATGTATAGTAAATACGGTTGGCACATTTGCCAGTCGTTTATATAATTTGGAATGATAAAGCAGGAACGGCACCAGGCCCGAATGATGATCATGGCAATGGATAATATCCGGGGTTTGCTGCGAGTAGCTGATCCAATCTAAAAAAGCCAGTTGGAAAGCGATGAACTGCTCCCTTTCGTCGGGATAACTATATACATCCTCCCGGTCAAGCAAGCCCGGTATCCTCACCAAAAAAAGCTCGAAGCCGAGTTTATCGGTCTTCTCCTTTAAAATTTCGAAATAAAGACGACGGGTATTCAATAAAGTAACGGCACTAAATACAACATCAAACTCGTTTTCACGGGTAAATTTACGGTCATAATAAGGCATCACAACAGCTGCCTGCAAACCCGCCAGGTTTTGATATTTAGGCAGTGCACCAACAACATCTGCAAGGCCGCCAACTTTGGCAACAGGGTAACATTCGGCACTCAGGTGGAATATTTTCATTTAGGTTTTATTGGCTCAATTTAAGGAAAGATTACCAAAAGAGAAACCTATAATAATTAATATAGTTTTTGAAATTTAGATAATAAATTGTAAAAATCTTATTAAATATTTACTGCTTATGTTGAGAGATTGGCAGAAAAACGAGAAAAATGTACCGTGAAGAGATAAGTGTTTGGCTACACTAAGGTGAGTTTGGGAGAGCAAAAAGCCTGCAAAAAGCCTATTTGTTAATACTTATGGGATGCCAAATTATTTCGGCATCCCACATACCAAGTATAAGACATGCAAAAGTATAGACCTGCCTATAGGATGTCGAAATAAATTCGACACGACTAATTTTTATTAATAACAGATATCAAATGAAGTGGCCGAATCAAACACACAATTAACCTCATTAATCACCACCCATCAAAATTAATGCGCCTCCAGCCAATTCAATCCCGTACCAATCTCCACCATTATAGGTACCGTGGTTTTAATTGCCGTTTTCATGTTGTGCATAATGATGGGTTTCACTATCTCGATCTCATCATGCGGTACATCAAACACCAACTCATCATGTACCTGCATAGTCATGCGTGCATCCAGGTTTTGAGCTTTAAACTCGCGGTGAATATTGATCATGGCTATCTTAATCATATCTGCTGCCGAACCCTGTATCGGGGCGTTTATAGCATTTCGCTCTGCAAAACCACGCACAGTTGCGTTAGCCGAGTTAATATCGCGCAAATACCTGCGTCGGCCCATCAGGGTACATACGTAGCCGTTTTCGCGGGCAAAGTTCATGGTATCGCCCATGTATTGTTTTATGCCCGGGAATTGGGTAAAATATTGTTCAATAATGTCGGCAGCTTCTTTACGCGGGATACCGAGATTTTGGGACAAACCAAAAGCCGATTGCCCATAAATAATGCCGAAGTTAACTGCTTTGGCATTGCGGCGTTGCTCGCTGGTTACTTCATCCAACGCAATGCCGTAAACATTGGCGGCAGTGGCGGTATGGATATCCAGGTTATCAACAAAGGCTTGCATCATGTTTGGATCTTTGCTGATCTCGGCAATAATGCGCAGTTCTATTTGTGAATAATCTGCAGATACAATACTGTGGCCGGCATTTCTTGGGATAAAGGCTTTACGCACTTCCCTGCCGCGCTCGGTACGGATAGGAATATTTTGCAGGTTGGGGTTAACACTGCTTAACCTCCCGGTTGCTGCTACAGCCTGGTTATATGAGGTATGCACCCTACCGGTCTTCGGGTTAACCATTGTCGGCAAGGCATCAACATAGGTTGATTTCAACTTTTGCAGTTGGCGAAAGTCCAATATATCCCTTACGATATCGCTTTTGGCCGCCAGAGAAAGCAGCACATCTTCACCGGTTTGGTACTGACCGGTTTTAGTTTTTTTCGCCTTTGGGTCGAGCATCAGTTTCTCAAACAATACTTCGCCCAATTGCTTTGGCGATGCAATATTGAACCTTACGCCTGCTTTTTCATATACTGTTTTTTCAAGCTTAGCAACATCGGTTTCCAGCTCTTTGCTAAACTGGCGCAGGGTATCATGGTCTATTTTTACACCTTCGTACTCAATATCGGCCAAAACGTATATCAGCGGATGCTCTATCTCGTTTATCAGTTTTTCGCTTTCAACCTCCTTTAGTTTAGGCTCAAATACTGCTTTTAGCTGCAGGGTGATATCCGCGTCTTCAGCGGCGTATTCTTTTATCTTTTCGATCTCTACATCGCGCATGTTGCCCTGGTTTTTACCTTTGGCCCCAATAAGTGAGGTGATAGAAACCGGTTTATAGTTCAGATAATTTTCTGACAGGATATCCATGTTATGGCGGGTATCCGGGTCGATAACGTAATGCGCCATCATGGTATCAAACAGGTTTCCTTTTACCTGCACACCATACCACTTTAATATCAGGATATCAAACTTCAGGTTCTGCCCTATCTTGCCTATCTTTTCATTTTCCAATACCGGCTTAAACTCATTAACAATGCTTTTAACGGCTTCCTGGTCAACCGGTACCGGCACATACCAGGCCTCGCCTGCCTTTACCGAGAAAGACATACCTACCAGCTCGCAATTGTTGGCATCTGTGCCGGTGGTTTCGGTATCAAAGCAAAAAGATTCCTGCTTTTGCAGCATGGCAATTAAGCTGGCACGCGCTTCAAAAGTATCTGCCAGGTGGTATTCGTGAGGTACGTTATCAATGTTTTTTGAGGCGCTGATAAAATCTTCGTGAATATTCTCCACATCAACGGTCATGGTGGTGCGGGCTGTTGCAACCTGCTCACCAAATAAATCTGTTTGCGTGCCTGCCGATTTAAATTCGGTTATGGTAAAATCATCGCCAAAAACACGTCTCCCCAGGGTGCGGAATTCCAGCTCGGCAAAAAGCGGTTCCAATAATTCCCTACTTGGTGCGCAGATTTCAAGGCCTGCCTCATCCAACTCAACTGGAACATTCAAAAGAATAGTAGCCAGTTTTTTAGACAACAAACCCTGATCGGCAAATTGCTCTATGTTTTCGCGCTGCTTGCCTTTTAACTCATGGCTATGGGCAATGATCTCTTCCATAGAACCATATTGTTTTATAAGCGCCTTAGCGGTTTTTTCGCCAATGCCGGGGATACCGGGAATATTATCAACCGCATCGCCCCATAAACCAAGTATATCTATTACCTGTTCAACGCGTTCAATTTCCCATTTTTCAAGCACTTCTTTAACGCCCAAGATCTCCATTTCGTTACCCATACGGGCCGGTTTGTAAATGCGGATATTATCGGATACCAGCTGGGCGAAATCTTTATCAGGTGTCATACAATACACCTGGTAACCCTTTTGTTCGGCTTTTTTGGCCAGGGTGCCAATGATGTCATCAGCCTCATAACCATCTGATGTAATAACGGGAATGTTGAATCCTAATATAAGCTTAACTACATACGGCAATGCTTTGGAAAGATCCTCGGGCATGGCTTCGCGGTGGGCTTTGTAGTGCTCATAATCGGTATGACGTTCGGTTGGGGCTTCGGTATCAAATACCACGGCCATATGGGTTGGTTTTTCTTTTTTCAAAACATCCAGCAGGGTATTGGTAAATCCCATTACTGCCGATGTATTCATCCCGCCCGAGGTAAACCGCGGACTTTTACTCAAAGCAAAATGCGCCCGGTAAATAAGAGCCATGCCATCCAAAAGAAATAGTTTTTTCATAATATTATTTAACACTAATTGCACGAATCAGAGCGAATTTCACGAATTCACTGCAACAGCCTTATGCAAAAATAGAATTAAATCCGGGACAATCCATGCCCATTAAAATTCGTGAAATTCGAATCAATTCGTACCATCCGCATATATTAAAATTCGCGAAATTCGATTAAATCCGTGACAATTCGTGTTCATTTAAAAGAACACTCCGGTATATGATCATTCACCATGCCTGTTGCCTGCATATGGGCGTAGCAAATGGTGGTGCCAAAGAATTTGAAGCCGCGTTTTTTCATATCCTTGCTAATGGCATCTGATTCTGCAGTACTTGCCGGAATTTTGTGGTGATGATTTATAATAGGTTTACCACCAGGCATAAAGCTGTACAGGTATTTATCAAACGAGCCAAATTCCTTTTGTATGCCTATAAAAAGTTTAGCATTATTGATGGCCGCCAGAATTTTAAGCCGGTTGCGTATAATACCCGTATCCTGCATTAGCCGTTCCACATCCTCATCGGTAAAAGCGGCTACCTTGTGTACGTTAAAATCGGCAAAGGCTTTTCTGTAGCCTTCGCGACGGCGTAAAATGGTGATCCAGCTTAAACCAGCCTGGGCTGATTCAAGGATGAGAAACTCAAATAGGATATGGTCATCGTGAACTTCCTTTCCCCATTCTTCGTCGTGGTATTTGATGTAGAGTTCATCGGTTCCCGGCCAACTGCAGCGGGTTATTTCTGTAGGTGAATTTGACATAATTGTTTTTGGTAAAAATTTCTAAACTTCATTCAACTCATCCCAATACTCCACCGCCCTACGGTAATGTGGTATAACAATTGAACCTCCAACCAGGTTAGCAATCATAAAAATCTCGTTCATTTCATCGTGTTTTACACCGGCCTCGTGGCATTTGCCGAGGTGGTATTTAATGCAATCGTCGCAACGCAGTACCATGCTGGCTACCAGGCCAAGCATTTCTTTGGTTTTTACGTCGAGCGCACCATCGGCATAGCTGGTGGTATCGAGTGCAAAAAAACGCTTAATGTTAGTGTTGGCAGTTTCCATTATCCGGTCGTTCATTTTAGTACGATAGGCGTCAAATTCTTCTGTTAGTTTTCCCATTTTCAAATTATTGAGTTATTGAACTGGTGATAGCCTGCATCAATTAAAGATTACTTTTGGCTATTTATTTTACAATTTTACTAATTTATTTAGCATTTAAAGTTATAAATATTTATTTTTATCCCAAGATTATTAATTTCAATTTTTACCACGCAATAAAACAACCATGGAAAGCCTGTCGCCCAATATTTTTGTTAAGGATATTAACGAAACCATCAAATTTTACCAGCTTTTGGGTTTCGACCTGGTAGTTACAGTGCCCGAAACCGGCACCGACCTGGTATGGGCCATGATGGCCAAAGGGAACGTTACTTTCATGTTCCAAACCTTTGCCAGCCTGGGTGCGGAGCTACCTGAAATCAGCCGGCAGGATGGCGCGTCGATGTTGCTGTACATTAAGCTTAAAAATATCAGGACATTTTTTGAAGGGATAAAGGATTTGGTTCCAGTATTAAAGGGCCTTGAAATTACTTTTTATGGTGCTACTGAGTTTTCAATAAAGGATAATAACAATTATGTGCTCACCTTTGCAGAGGATGAGTAAGCCCATCCCCGGAAGGCAGGGCTTAAAAAGTAAATTAAAAGACTCCCTTACCGGGGATATTTAGAGAGAACTTATGATCAATTTTAAACGTGCCGACCATATACATGTTTGTGTGCCACCAGAAAGGCTGGAGGAGGCAAAGGGATTTTATACTGATATTATCGGGTTGGATTTGATAGAAAGGCCAGACGTATTTACGTCAACAGGATACTGGTTTAATATAGGTGATATTCAATTACACATTGGTGTTGAACCATCGGCACGCCGTACCATCAGGCATACTGCTTTTGAGGTAACAAATGTTGTTGCTGCCCGCGGGCACCTGGAAGATCATGGGATTGAAATTGTGGAAGAACCCAAAATAGCAGGCCGTGAACGCTTTGCTTTTATTGATCCGTTTGGTAACCGGATGGAGTTGCTGCAGATGCTATAACGCCAGCTCGGTATTGGGATCCCAGAATACTGTTTTAAAATCCTGCACCTGATCGTCAGTTACTTTTACGCCTTCGCTTTCCAGCATTTCCTGCATCCTGTTTCCACCAAAATGAAACTTGGCAGTGAGCAATCCCTGCCTGTTTACCACCCGGTGGGCCGGCACCGGCGGATCAACCTTACCCGCGGCCTGCATAGCGTAACCTACCATGCGCGATGAACCTTTGGTGCCCAGGTACGATGCAATGGCGCCATATGAAGTTACCCTCCCTTTTGGTATCAGCCGGGCAACCTGGTAAACTTTATCAAAAAAGTTAATTTCTTCCATGTTATCAAAGCTAAAAGTTTAAGGCACAAAGCAGAACAATTGGTTGCTGTAATTATTTGACAATCTTTAAGTACAATTACACTTGGTAGCCGGGTTACGCAAACGAAAATTTAAGATAGTTAATGTTCTTATTATTTTTCAAATACATTTTCTCGTAGTAAGTTTTGATGGATAAAACCTCATCGGCATATGGCGAATGATACAAATCTTCGGTTTTAGTGTGCAATTTAAGTTTCAAATCTTCAATTTTTTCGACAGTATAGGCATGCAAACCATCGTTATCGGTTTTAAGATTAACACAGCCCGATGGCTTTAGTATTTCAATATACTTATTCAAAAAGCGTGGCGAAGTAAGGCGTTTTTTTTCGCGGCTCAGTTGGGGTTGAGGGTCGGGGAAGGTAATCCAGATCTCATCAACTTCGCCATCGGCAAAATAATCCAGCAGGTTTTCTATTTGTATCCTAAGGAAGGCAACATTAGCAACACCATCTTCAATAGCCGTTTTGGCGCCGCGCCAAATGCGGTTACCTTTATAATCAATACCAATAAAATTTTTATCGGGAAACAGGTTGGCCAGGTTTACGGTGTATTCGCCTTTACCACAGGCCAGCTCTAAAACAACGGGGTTGTCATTTTTAAAAAAACCGGCGCTCCATTGGCCCTTAAAAGGTTTACCGGCATCTAATTGCAATACATTACTAAAAGTATCAATTTCAGCAAATCGTTTTAACTTATCTTTTCCCACTTTATAAAAATAAAGTGCAAAAATAGGCTTTTCTGTTAATTGAGTGGAATGGGGTTTAAAATAGCCTTAAACAACTGCGCCTGTTGCTGGTTTTTTATAAGGTGCGGGCTTGTAATCATCCTTTGATTTCTTTTTGGTGAATTTTTCAAAAAGCCCCTTTACCGTACCCCAAATGCCCGAAACTGAATCCTCGTTAACATAGTTTGACGCTTTTTGAGATACCAGCCCAACCAGGGTTTTAATTAAAAAATTGGAGTTTTTAAAAATGGTTTTGTTTAACGTTAGCGGAATAACCAACCGGGAAACCAGGTTTATAATATCCGGGTGAAAAACCCCATGATCACGACCCTCGCTATCAACCGAGCGCGGAAATATTGACATAACAGATGAAAATATGGCAGAGGGACTGCTGAAGCGCGCCTTTAACGCCACGCTTTGCTGGCTTTCCACCGTCTTTAATCTGAAAATCTCGTCCTGCAGATCGTTTATACTTTTTATTTGATAGCTCATTGTATTTACCTTTTAAATATTTTCTGGATAAAAATGTTAGCCAAAGGCTTCTCAATGGCATTTTTATTGAGTTTTATAATAATCGCAATCACTAAATAAATAAGTGCAACGCATCCAAAGCCCTGCCACAATGAGTTAAACACATCACCTAAATAAAAAGCAAGCGTAAAACTGGCAAAAATAAAAGCCAGCAACATACTTATTGTAACAATAACATCAGTAATAGCACTTGCTAAAATTGAAGTTCCACCTTCAATAGCCTCATATTTTAAAAGCTTAAAACGCGTTTCGGCGTATTCTTTTAACTGATCGATAATAGGTGGTAATGGCGGTGGCGTTTCTTTTTTGGCTTCCATAGGTGTTTGTTTGTATTATAATTTTATAATCCCGGATAACTCATATAGGATGAATTATCCGGGTAATTTAAAATTATGCGTGTTCCAAATCGTCCTGGTATTCTTCTTCGGCGCCCCTGATTTTTGATTTAATGTTTCCAACCACCTTGTCTTTTAAGCCAACCAGATTATCAATTTCGGCCGCGGCGGTTTCTTTGATAGATTCGCCCAGGTTTTTTAATGATTCTGTAAGCTTATCGCGTGTTTCATCTCCCTTATCCGGAGCAAATAAAATACCTAAAGCTGCCCCTGCTGCCAGGCCCGCAAGTAAAGCAACAACTACTTTTGTGTTATCGTTCATTGTAATATAATTTAAAAATTGAACATTTGATTGATTAATACTAATACCTTGCCAAATATCATTAATTGTATTATTTGAATGCAATTAATGTATAAATTGTTTTTTTGTTTGTTGCGTTTTTGATGCTGTGTGTACAAAAGTATCCAATATAGGTGTCAGTTTTCCGGCACAGTACGTATCCGTTCCAGCCGGTCGGCAGCCAAACGGTTGGTTTCGTAAATCTCCATCAGCAGTAAAAAGTACGATAATAATACCGGCCCAAAAACCAGGCCCAAAATCCCAAAAAGAGGTATCCCGATAAATACCCCGATGATGGATATTATTGGGTGCGTATTGGCTATACGTTTATTGATAATCATCCTTAAAAAATTATCTACATTACCAATAAACAGTAAGCCATAAGCCAGCAACAAAACGCCCTGCAAGTTATGTCCCTGCGCAAACAGCACTATGCTTGCCGGTATACACAATGTTGGTGCGCCCACAACCGGTAAAAACGAAATAAATATAGCAATAACCCCCCAGAATACAGGATCGGGTATGCCAAATATCAAAAAGCCGTTGGCCAGCAGCACTCCCTGTGTTATGGCTATTATTCCTTGTCCTAAAACGTTCGAATAGGTAGAATCGCGTAGGGCGGCTGCAAATTTTAATGCATGCTGCTCCCTGAATGGCGCATACTTAAGTAAGCCGGCTTCAAATTCCCTCATCTGCGTAAGCATAAAATACAAAATAAAGTACAAAACCAGCAATGTTATGATAATGCTGGCCGCGCTGCTTAATATGGATGGAAATAAACCTGTGGCAATAGTGCCCAGTTTTTGAAGTGTATCTTCGGCGAAGTGTGGCTGATTAAGGTTTGCACCTGTAAAAGCATCAATTTTTGAAGTCCATTGCTCAATGGGAAGCTCTTTAAGATTTATGCTTGATATTTTCCCTACAACCATAATACTCAGTGTAAGAAAAGGGATAACAATAATAATAAGGGAGGTAAAAATAATGAGCAATGCAACCGGCGCTTTTGGCCAGCCCCGCTTCTCGGCCAGGTTAATATACAACGGCCTGAAAATAGTGTACAACACTATTGCCCCAAGTATGCTGCTGAACAAACCGCTAAGCGCATAAAGCAAAAAACATCCCAGTAAAATGATGCTTGCCAGGATGATATTATTGCGCTGCTTATAGTTAAAAATTGACATTAAAGGCTTGGAGTTTTTTTCAGAAAGTCAGGAAAAAAGAGCCAGGATAAGACTAACAATCAAAAAGTTTCCTCCTGATCTTTATCTATTGATTCTCTTCATTTATAAACAAAAAAACGCCAAAAAGTTTTAGCGTTTTTGAAAGAATATACGCTGTATTTAAGGTTTATCCGTATTGTTTAACAGGTTATTTATTTTGGTTGCACTTGTTGTAATAGTATCAATATAAAACAGGCAATCATCAGTAATATCAGGCAGTTCATATTTTAGCTGCTCAAGTGCAAGGTGAATGTTTGAAAGCTGATTTTTTATATCGTGCTTCAGCTTGCGCATATTTTCATCCTCTCCTTCTCTATGTTGTTGCAGTAAACCCATCGTTATTTAAGATTGATGGCCTTCATTTTATTATACAATGTTTTCCTGTCTATTTTCAATATTTCGGCTGCCCTGGTCTTGTTAAAGTTTACCTCCCTTAAAACCCTGATAATAGTTTCATACTCGGCCTCAAGCGCCGCGTTTTTCAGATCATGGCGATTTTCCCTTACTTCCGGAGCATCGTTTACTGATGAATTGTGAAAGCTATCAAACGATGGTGTTTTAAAGTTCGAGATTTCCAGCGGCAATGCTTTCATGGTTATCTCATTATCCTYGGCAAGCAATGCTGCCCTCCTGATCACGTTTTTTAGCTCGCGAATGTTTCCCGGCCAGCGGTAATTCATAAAGCAATCAACCACCTCGGGCGAAAACGTATCTACATTGCGCCCCAGTTCGTTGTTGGCTATTTTTAAAAAATGATCGGCCAGCAGCATAATGTCATTTCCGCGATCGCGCAAAGGCGGCATATATATGGTAAATTCATTAAAGCGATGGTACAGGTCTTCCCTGAATTTTCCTTTTTGGATACCATCCTGAAGGCTCTCATTAGTAGCTATAATAATGMGCACATCAAGGTCTATCTCTTTGGTGCTGCCTATCCGTTTAACCTTACGCTCCTGCACGGTACGCAACAGGGCTGCCTGTATCTCATAAGATAGGTTACCTACCTCATCCAAAAACAAGGTACCGCCGTTGGCCATTTCAAAGTGTCCTATTTTTGTGTATAGCGCACCGGTGAATGATCCTTTTTCATGACCAAAAAACTCACTGGCGGCCAGCTCTTTGGTTAGCGAACCGCAATCCATAGCAATAAATGGTTGATTATTGCGCGGACTGTTCAGGTGGATACTTTTGGCTACCGACTCTTTACCCGTGCCACTCTCGCCCAAAATGATCACGCTGTAATTGGTTGGTGCAACAAGTTCAATCTGCCTCAAAAGTTCTTTTGAAGCCTTGCTGGTGCCGGCAACAAATTCACTTGCAAAAACCTGCTTTTTGTGCTCCCTGCTTTTTGACTTGTCAGCTATTACAGAAGTAGCATTTTCCGTGTCTTCAACCAGGGCATAATGTGTTTCAACGGCTTTATTAATGGTATTTAATATCTCGTCGGGGTACAAGGGCTTGGTAATGTAATCATAGGCGCCCATTTTAATGAGCTCAACAGCCATTTTAATATCCGAGTAGCCGGTAATAATGATAACACCGGTTTTTGGATACTGTGTTTTGATGTTACGTAACATTTCCCGCCCATCGGTATCCTCCAACCTAAAATCGCAAAGTACAAGGTTGTATTCGCCTTCTTTAAGTGCCTCCATTCCGCCTGTGCCGCTTGTGGCGGTGCTTACTTCAAAGCCATTGCGTGTTAAAAATTTAGATAGCAACAAGCCTACATTAACTTCATCATCAATGATGAGGATTTTCTTCATATTAGTTATAACAGGTGGTAAAATGTATTAAAGGCGTTAAGTTACAAACAATGTTGCTAATTTTAGGATGTTTTATTTAATTATAGTTTTTCACAGGTTAAAAAAATATCCGAAAACAAAAAAGGGAAGCCCGATCTGGCCTCCCTTTTTTGTTCAATTTAATAGGTATAAGTAGGATCGATATTAAAACCCGTATGCTACACGTACACCTATAAAGTTTACTTTACTGGCATCAACACCGCTTGCATATTTGGTAGTTGCTTCATAACGTACACCTGCATCAATAAAACTGCCTGCACTTACCGGGAACTGAATACCTATTTGTGGAGCATAAACAAAGGCGGTTGATTTATTAGCACCAACATCAGATTTGTTTAGCAAAAACGCCGCGCCAGCTTCACCCTGTACATAAAAATTCTCAACCGGGAAGAATTTTAAACCGGCTTTTACAGGTATTAAATGAAAATCGKGTGCATCAAGATTAGCAATACCGCCAATATCTTTTTTACCAAAAATATTGTTGTAACCCGCGTTAACAGTTGCAAATAACTGGTTTTTGTACAAAGGGATGTCTGCCTGTACCGAACCACCTAAGTTCCATTTGTAGTTATCTTTAAAGTTGCCAACAGGGATACCCGCATCAACACCAATGCTGTAACGGATACCACCCGGGGTAGTAGTTGATGATGTAGTACTGGTAGTGGTGGTAGTTGTTTGTGCTTTTGCGCCCAATCCTAATCCGGCAAAAGCTAAAATTAAAGCTGAAATTTTGAATGTATTTTTCATAACAATTGTTGTGTTTTTGATTTTATTTGTTTTAAACACATGGCAAAGTAAAGCACCAGATGATATATGATTTTTCATCCCAAAGTCACGAATATTTAAGCGTTTGATTAACAATAATTTATTTTTTGACCATCCGGGTATCAAGGTCAGCTCATTGTAAAATAAGGCAGCGATTGCTTTTTTATTGTCAGAATTGACGCAGAATCAACATCGGTTTGGAAGGGCAAAAATTAATTTTTCTGCGTGAAATGGGTATTATTCTCAATGGAGACTGAAATTTGGTGAAAAAAAGTTACGCAATCTTTCTTTGTGGGCTCACGTAGATTTGTCATCCTGAACGAAGTGAAGGATCTATTCGCAGACTGTACAGGACGAAGAAGCATGGCGGAGAGTAGATACTTCACTTCGTTCAGGAT
>NZ_JBFUKF010000095.1:0-15818 GCF_056400985.1 Mucilaginibacter sp. P4_G9
GGTGAGTGGTGAGTGGTGAGTGGTGAGTGGTGAGTGGTGAGTGGTGAGTGGTGAGTGGTGAGTGGTGAGTGGTGAGTGGTGAGTGGTGAGTGGTGAGTGGTGAGTGGTGAGTGGTGAGTGGTGAGTGGTGAGTGGTGAGAAAAATTGCCATACAATTTAGGCAGAAATCCTGGTAATCCTTTAATCTGTTTTAATTCCGGTTCAGACAAAATTCTGTAAATTTTTTAATTCGTTCAATTCCGGTTCAGACAAAAAAATCAACCTAATCAATATTCAATGGATGCAACAATTGATGAACTTATACTACTTGCAGGTGGAACTTTCCTCATAGTTTGGGGTATTGGAAAAATAAACGAACGTCGTAAATTACTAAAGTCTGGAATTAAGGTTGAAGGCGTGGTTTTTAAATTGGAAGAACGTTTGAGCAGCGGCAAAGATCGTATGCTTTTATATTATCCCGTAATAAGGTATGTAACCTTAGATAAGAATTGGATAACTGAAGAATATGATATGGGGTCTAACCCTGCTGCCTATAAAGAAGGAGATGTTGTTAAAATAATATATGACCCGGCGGATTATAAGCATTTTATAATTGATAACTTTTTCAGTAAAGCCTTAGGATTGGTGCTTGTTGTGGTAGGTGCGGCAATATTAATAGGCGTACTAATTTATTATATCTTAAACCAGTATTCTCCAAATTAATCCGGCACTCCATTTTCGTTGTCGGTTTTTAATTTGTGTATCTGTACTGGTTTCCATATCTTCCAGCATGAAAAAACTGCTGCTACCTTTATTACTATTTTCGTTAAAGCTTTCGGCACAGGATGCTTCTAAAATTCATCAAAAGGCAATCCTGGTAGATACACATAATGATGTATTATCCAACCAGCTGATCATTAAATTTGACCTTGCGAAACGGCAAACAGAAGGCAATTTTGATTTGGTGCGTGCCAAAGAAGGTGGTTTGGATGCGCAGATCTTCTCCATTTGGTGCGGCGAAAATTATGGTAAGGGAACAGCCTTCGCTTTTGCTAACCGCGAGATAGATTCATTATACGCCCTCATTAAACGTAACCCAGATAAAATAACCCTGGTGTATAACAGCGCCGAACTGAAAAAGGCTGTAAAAAAACATAAACTGGCCGCCCTTATCGGTGTTGAAGGCGGGCATATGATTGAAGACAGGATGGATTACATTGACAGCCTGGCCAAACGCGGTATGAACTATTTAACCCTCACCTGGAATAACAGCACCTCCTGGGCTACTTCGGCAAGGGATGAGGTCACCAAAAAAGATAGCCTGAAACATTTGGGTTTAACAGATTATGGTAAGCAAATCGTTCATCATTTAAATGAGTTGGGCGTAATGGTTGATGTATCGCACGTAGGCGAACGTACTTTTTATGATGTGCTGGCTACTACCACAAAGCCTGTAATTGCATCGCACAGTTGCGCCTGGAGCATAGACCCCAACAGGCGTAATTTAAAGGACGATCAGTTAAAAGCGTTAGCCAAAAATGGGGGAGTGGTTTGCCTTAATTTTTACAGCGGTTTTGTTGATAGTACTTATACACCCAAAGTAACCGCTTTTCTCCATCAGCATAAAGCAGAACTGGATTCGCTGGTAAAGATCTATCATGACGGCGACCTTGCCAATATCCGGCTGAATGCGATCTACAAAACCGAATCGGACAAGATCCGCCCGCCTTTGAGCTTGCTTATCCATCATATAGATTACATCGTAAAGCTGATAGGGGTTGATTACGTGGGCATCGGATCTGACTTTGACGGGGCCGAGTCATATCCCTTAGGTTTGGATAGCGTAAGCGATTATCCAAAGATCACCGAAGAACTGCTGAAACTTAATTATAGCAAAAAGGATATTAATAAAATTTTAGGCGGAAATGTGATGCGGGTGCTAAAGGCCAACGCCGGTAAATGATGGCACAGAACTGACCATATTCCATTTGTCTAATAAACAGATTAACCTTAAATTCGCATACACTTTTATAAGGAATGACGCAAGAATTAGAACACGTAAAATGCCTGATCATAGGATCGGGCCCGGCGGGATATACTGCCGCAATATATGCCTCAAGGGCCGATTTGAAGCCCGTAATGTACACTGGTTTATTAGCCGGCGGACAACTTACCCAAACTACCGATGTAGAGAACTTTCCAGGTTATCCTGAAGGTATCATGGGTCCCGAAATGATGGAAGATTTTCGTAAACAGGCCGAGCGCCTGGGTACCGAGATCCGTTTTGGTTATGTAAGTTCGGTTGATTTTACCAGCCTGCCGCATAAAGTGGTGGTTGATGAAGTGAAAACCATATTGGCCGATACCGTTATCATTTCAACAGGTGCATCAGCAAAATGGCTGGGTTTACCATCCGAGCAAAAATATAGCGGCTTTGGTGTTTCGGCCTGTGCTGTATGCGATGGCTTCTTTTTTAAAGGACAGGATGTAGCCATAGTAGGTGCCGGCGATACCGCTGCCGAAGAAGCTACCTACCTGGCTAAACTTTGCCGCAAGGTTTACATGATCGTTCGCCGTGATGAGTTTCGCGCTTCAAAAGCAATGGTTCATCGCGTTTTGAACACACCAAACATCGAGATACTGTACAATACTGAAACGAAGGAGATCCTTGGCGACGGGCAGAGTGTTACCGGTGTGAAGGTAATCAACAACGCAACCAATACCGAAACTGACCTTAATGTTAGCGGCTTTTTTGTGGCGATAGGTCACCATCCCAATACCGATATCTTCAAAGGCTGGTTAAATATGGACGAAACCGGTTATATCATCACCCATCCGGGTTCAACACAAACCAATGTAGAAGGTGTATTTTGCTGCGGCGATGCCCAGGATCATATTTACCGCCAGGCTGTTACAGCAGCAGGTACAGGCTGTATGGCAGCCATTGATGCAGAGCGTTATCTGGCAGCTAAAGAGCATGTAGTTACGGCCTAAGAGCCTCACCTAACCCTCTCCAAAGGAGAGGGCTTTAAGAAAATATTTTAAAAGGTCATTTGGCAGCAAATGGCCTTTTGTTTTAAATATGTTTATATATGGGTTACATGTAAGTATGGGGGCGTAAATCGTCAACTATTCAAAGCGCTATGCTTTTGTTACAATAGAAAACTTCTTATATTTTTTTAAAAACTTCTATATTCACAACGTAGTACCAACCTCCAATTAAAACTATGTTAAAAAAAGCCTCCTTAATGCTGTTTGCATTGCTTACATCATTTACCATTGTTGTTAACGCCCAGGACACCGACACTTATGCAGGAATCATCCCGGCGCCTGTATCGCTTAAAAAAGCACCAGGCAACTTTGTATTGAGCCGGGAAACCAGCATCCAGGCCGATTCACCATCCAACAAAGCTGTATTGTTTTTTAAGGATTACCTGGCCAATAACCAGGCCTACAATAAAGCCATAACATTAAAAAGCGGAGGTAGTGCATTAAATGTAATTACCCTAACATCTGTCGGTACCGAAAATTTACCTGCAGAAGGTTACCGCTTAACAATTACCCCACAGCAAATTATTGTTGCCGGTAAAGGAGCAGGCCTGTTTTATGGTGTACAAACACTTATTCAGCTATTCCCTGCTGAAAGGGCCGCCACTGCTAAATTGCCATGTGTACAGGTGGAAGACTATCCTCGCTTTGGTTATCGCGGTGCTATGCTCGATGTTGGTCGCCATTTTTTCTCGGTAGAGATGGTGAAAAAATATATCGACCTGCTGGCAGTCTATAAACTCAATAACTTTCACTGGCATTTAACCGAAGATCAGGGTTGGCGTATTGAGATTAAGAAATATCCAAAGCTAACGCAGATCAGCAGTATGCGGGCACAAACCTTAATTGGAGGCTACCGTGATAAAACCCCGCAACAGTTTGATGGTATACCTTATGGCGGTTTTTACACCCAGGATCAGATTCGCGATGTGGTAAAATACGCATCAGAAAGGTATATTAACATAGTACCCGAAATTGAAATGCCCGGTCACTCGCAGGCTGCCCTGGCGGCTTACCCTGAACTAAGCTGCGACCCGGCTAAAACATACAAGCCGGCCGAAACCTGGGGGGTGTTTAAAGATATCTATTGCCCATCTGACAAAACCTTTGCCTTTATAGAGGATGTTTTAACCGAGGTGATGGCGCTGTTTCCCAGCAAATACATTCACATAGGAGGTGATGAGGCCCCTAAAGAGGCCTGGAAAAATTCAAAATTTTGCCAGCAGCTTATAAAAAAATTGAAACTTAAGGATGAAAATGAACTGCAGAGCTATTTTATACAGCGCGTAGAGAAATTTGTAAACTCCAAAGGCCGAAGCATTATTGGCTGGGACGAGATATTGGAGGGCGGTCTTGCGCCAAATGCTGCTGTAATGAGCTGGCGCGGCGAAGAAGGTGGTATAGCGGCAGCGCAGCAAAATCATAATGTGATCATGACGCCAGGCAGCCACGGTTTGTATATAGACCACGGGCAGGGTAAACCCAACCAGGAGCCATTAAGCATTGGAGGTAATGAACCCTTATCTAAAATTTATAGCTACGATCCAACTCCCGAAGCTTTAACCCCAGAGCAAAAGAAATACATTATGGGCGTACAGGCTAACCTGTGGACTGAGTATGTAGCAACCGATGCCAAAGTGGAGTTTATGTTGCTGCCGCGATTGATGGCGCTATCAGAAATAGCATGGTCGCCCCTGGCGAATAAAAACTTCCGGGATTTTTCAGAAACCCGTTTGCCATCTCACCTGGCCTGGCTGGATAAGAATAATTTAAATTACCATGTGCCGGTAGCTATTGGGGCAAAAGACACCGTAATGATAGGCAGCCAGATGAGCGTCAACCTAAAATCACCGGTTGATGGCGCTAAGATATATTACACCATTGATGGCTATACCCCGCGCGAAACCGACCTGGAATACCATATCCCGATGACCTACKATGTACCACTTGATCAATACCGCGAGCTGCAAACCTTAGTGATCACCCCATCGGGCAAAAGGAGTAATATTACCCGTACCCTGGTTTACAATAAAGCGCCTTTAGCCCCCGTTAATTATACGGGTACAAGTACTGGATTAAATTACCAATTATTTACCGGAACCTTTGGCAGTACAAGTCAGCTGATTGGCCTCGCAAGCGATAGTGGTGCAGTAAAAACCTTTAGTACAACAGATTTCAGAAAAAGTAAAGGTAAGTTTGGTGTAATTTACAGCGGATTTATTTATATTGATGCCGATGGGAATTATGGCTTCTCAACACTATCTGCCAACGGGTCTGTTTTATTGATTGACGACCAGGTAGTTGTTGATAATGATGGTAAACACGCGGTAATTGAGCAGTTTGGTGCGGCACCTTTATTGAAGGGATATCACCGTTTCACTTTAAAATATGTGGATGCGGGTGGTAACAATACTTTAAAAGTATTTATAGCTGCACCAGGTAAAACCAAAGCGGAATTAACACCCGATGTGCTAAAAAATTAACAGGATTATAAACATATAATGATCAGGAGATTTTATTATATAACTTTTTTAATAACCATGGTTATTGCCGGGTCCGGATGCGGCAACAGCGAAAACAAGAGTAAAAATGCATCACTTGCTGCCAAAAAGCCCGGATTGATACAACCATTCAGGTTTCATAAGCTGATAGAGGTATCACCAGGGCAAAGCTATGATGTATTAAGCTGGGGGCGTGGTTCGCAGGAGGCGGGGGCGTTTATGATCCTGCATTCAGATTCATCGGCCATCAGGTATACTACTACTACCGGCGATTTGGATGGCAATATTATCGATGTTTACAATGCCGATATGGACGCGGACGGCAACCCGGAAATATTGATAGAAGCAAAATCAAAAGATACTATAAACCGTACCAGTATGTACGCGTTTGAATTTACTGATAACAGGGCAAATAAACTCGATTTTCCTAAACTGAACTCATCACAACGCAAAGGCTACCGGGGCGGGGATAATTTTTATATCCGCGAGGGTAAGCTGTTCCGCGAGTTTCCAATTTACAAGGGTAGCGGTAAAGATGCGGTACCAACCGGTGCCAAACGCCAGCTGGAATACGGCCTGAGCCGTAACGAATTTACTGTAAAGCAACTGAGCAAAGATTCTGTTGAAGTGGCGGATAAAGCTACCGCGATAGCCCCGGCAAAGCAATCGGACACCAGGGTGAGTAAGTCTAACAAATCGGAGAAGAAAAGCTCATCAAAATCAAGTAAGAAGAAAAAGCGTAGGAGGCATAGGGATTAGTTCAGTTTGATTAGTATTAACAGGTGCGCCATTCTGTGCACCCTAAATCAGGCTAATCATCTCGTTTGCATTTTTCACACCTACGGCGTCAAAATCATTATTAAAATAAAACCAGGCTTCTTTAATATCAATATCGTGCTTAACGGAGCCAACCACTTTTTGCAGAAACTCCATAGAACAGGGCGACCTATATAAATTGGGTACACCATGAAAGCGGTAGTACACAACCGGTGTGTTTTTTATTACATCATCGGGCAGGCTGGGATGGCTCATGCCGCAGAAGGTGATGTTATGTTCTGCCAGGTTTTTACATACACTGGTATTCCACCAGCTTGCGTGGCGCAGTTCCAGCACATTTTTGAATGTTGGGTTAAGGCTGTTGGTGATCTTTTCCAGCCTTTCTTCGGTATAATTATAGCTGGGCGGCATCTGGAATAGTACCGGGCCAAGCTTTTCCTGCAAGCCGTTATTTATGGTATCATAAAAGCTGGTGATCAGGTCGGCAGAGTCATTGAATTTTTTGTAGTGGGTTATGGCCCTGGGCGCTTTTACTGCAAACCTAAAATCGGCCGGACTTTTGCCATACCAGTTCTGCAAAAAGGAAAGTTGGRGAAAACGATAAAAAGTAACATTAAGTTCCAGTGTTTTAAAGTGTTCGCAATAGTAATCAAACCATTTGCGCTGCGGCAGGTCCTCAGGGTAAAACCTGCCCTTCCAATCCTTATAATGAAACCCCGAACAACCGATATGCCAATCCATAAATGTGTTTTAGTATAAAAGAATGCGGCCTGAAGTTTTGTTTGCCGAATTAAACAAACAGATTTGGTGAGGGGTAAACATTGGTAAAAACAGATGGCTGCACAGGCCTATGGATAGCTAAAGAAGGTATTTTATCGTCTCGTACGCTTTCCTCATTTTATACCGCTTTAACTCAAATAATAAGTATCTTTTTATATACAGCAGCAATAAAAACTTTTTTTGACTTTCCGGATAACCGAATTGCTTAATGATCAGATTAAAATCACTGATCATCATTTCCATACGCGATTCGTTTTTTATCATGCTCCATATGCCTCCCATGTGGTTACGGTAGCAGCTCATTACTTCTGGCAGTACATATATTTTAAGGCCGGTATTATACGTGGCAAAAAGTTTTAATAGTTTATCGGCAGCGAAAACACTGTGATACCAGGGCTTCRGGAATACCTGGTATACCTCGGGGATATTACGATATACCAGGGTAGCTGTTTTGGTCTCTTCCTGCTTCCCCRCAAGCAAATCAAGGTAAGTATATTCGCGTGGTACCGGTTTTGGATGAACATACAGCGTTTCGCCTAAAGCGTTAATTACCTGGGTGTAATGGCAGCAAATTACGTAACCAGGGTTTTTTTCTAAAAAATCAACCTGTTTTTGCAGCTTATCAGGCCTTATCCAATAATCATCTCCTTCGCAAAGTGCTACATATTTGCCTTTACATGCTTTAATTGTATTCATGAGGTTATAATAACAACCCATGTTTTTTTCATTAGTAATCAATTTAACTTTGGCCGGGTACTTTTTTTTAAATAATGCCAACACATCTGATGTGCCGTCAGTAGAACAATCGTCGCCAATTACAATTTCAAAATTAAAGTTTGTTTCCTGCAGCATAAAACCATCAAGGGCCTGGGAAATAAATTCTTTTTGGTTGAAGGTGATACAGCAAATGCTGACCATTAAATCCTGCTTTTCATCATAACTCATCTTTTTCGGTTTTTTATGCAAAGGGTATAATTAGGCAAACAAGCTTATTATGGACGTATCCTGCTTTTAAGCCATTTATCTCCTTTATCCGGATTTAGGTTTAAAGTCCTGTGAGCCCCCGCAGATATTGATCTTCTCTAAGTTTCAAGACAAATCTATTTAACTGGTATCAATAATACATAAACTTATAGCAATTGTTTGAAATTGTAAACTATGATTAAATATTGCACATAAAGTGTAAAGTGCCTTTACATATTGGCCATAAACACATGCCTGTATTACCTGTTTTGATGATTTTAATTTGTTGAAAATCAACTTATTATGTATTGTTAAGTAAACGGGCACTTTTTTAAAGCCTATAACAACGGTGGTTTTGTGTGAGAATTTAATGTTAATATTGTTGTGARATTAACATTTATTTAATGATGCAGCCAATACCATAAAAACCCAAAAAGCTATGGTGATTTTCGGAGCCGGCGGACACGCATTAGAAGTTTTGGATGTACTATTAGAAAATTCCGTAAAAGAAGAGATCTTTTTTTATGATGATATTAATGCGTTAAATATCAAACTGGGAAATTACAGGATATTAAAATCCGAAAGAGAGGTCAAAAATATTTTACCCGGCAAATTTAAATTTATCTTAGGTATAGGCGATCCTGTCAAAAGAAGATTCGCTTTTAACAAGTTTATTAAATTGGGTGGAGAGTATCTCCCTTTACGCTCCTTAATGTCAACATTTAGTTTGTTTGCAAACGATTTACATTACGATGTGATGAAAAATTGTTTTATTGGCTCAGGAACCGTTATTGGAAAAGGCTGTTTGATTAATACCGGATCACAAATTCATCACGGGGTTCAAATTGGAGAGTTCTCTGAAGTTTCTCCTCGGGCCACGATATTGGGAGATGTAAAAATTGGTTCCAATTGCAGTATTGGTTCTAATGTAACTATTTTACCCAAACTTATTATTGAATCGAACGTAACTATAGGAGCCGGTGCCGTAGTAACTAAAAATATTGCCTGCGACTGCTTAGTTTATGGAAACCCCGCAAGACTAATTACTCAATCTTAGCGCTGTTTAAAAAAATAAATGTAGGCTCATGTTTTGCGAGGCTGCAAAAAATCTTCCGTTTTTACGGCGATACGAGGACCTCACTTTTATTTCTTTTTAATAGTTCAAAAATCTTTTTGTACAATTCATTTTTGTCAAACGGTTTCGAAATAAAATCATTCATTCCTATTTCTATACAATGCTCGTATTCACCTTTAATAGTGTGTGCCGTCATGGCAATAATGGGGATATCCTTTTTATAGGTTTTTAGCTCGCGTATTTTTTGTGTAGCTTCATAACCATCCATTTCGGGCATCTGTATATCCATCAGGATAATATCAAAATCGTTATGCTCGTACAGGCTTAAGGCAATTAATCCGTTTTCGGCCACTTCGGTTTCAAAGCCCTGGTTTTTGAGCACCTTTATCACCAGCATCTGGTTTATCGGGTTGTCTTCTACCACTAAAATTTTAATGCCGTTTCCATTTTGGGGTGTTGTTTGGGCTTTTATAGGGCGAATGGTCTCCGTTTCGGTCTCAAATTTTAAAAACGGCAACCTGAAATGAAAATCGGAACCGATTCCGGCTTCGCTATTAACAAAAATTTCGCCTTTCTGCAATTCCACCAGTTGCTTTACAATGCTGAGCCCCAATCCGGCTCCGCCAAATTTGCGCGCGGTATCATTGGTAGCCTGCTCAAAACTCTCGAAAATTTTCGCCTGTTTTTCTATCGGGATCCCTATGCCGGTGTCCTTAACCCTAAAATCGACTAAAATGTTATCGATATTTCCCTCCCCACAAACTACAGAAACAAATACACCCCCTTTTTCGGTGAATTTTATAGCGTTCGAGATAAGGTTTAACAAGATCTGGTTCAGCCTCACCGAATCTCCCAATACTATTTCGGGTATTTTTTCATCAATACTGTAAGTGATTTCGAGATTTTTTTTCTTCGACTCCATCATCCTGATGTTGAGATGTACAATATCCCTGATGCGGATCGGTGTGCTTTCAAAAACAATTTTACCCGCCTCCATCCTCGAAAAATCGAGGATATCATTTAAAATAACTAATAGATTATCGCCCGATTTAATAATTATACGAATGTATTCCTGTTCCTCTTTACCTTTAATAGTTTCTTCGAGTAGCTTTGCGAAGCCAAGGATGGCGTTCATCGGGGTGCGGATCTCATGACTCATTTTGGCCAAAAAAAGCTGTTTGGTCTTTTCCGAAGTTTCGGCTTTTTCTTTTTCCCTTTTAAGTTGTTCTTTTTTGTCTGTAAGCTCGTTTATATTGTGTAAGCTATGTTCCAGCGTATCGGTCATCTGGTTAAAAGAGGTAGCGAGCATTCCAATCTCATCGCCCGAATAAACCTTTACCCTGGTATCCAATAAACCCTTACTAACCAATGCCGCGCCGTCTACTATTGCTTTAATGCCCTTTTCGATACCGCGGGTCACCGAAATTGTTATCAATATACTTGTTGTGCCTATGGTGATTGACAAGGTCAGCAATATCCGCAAAACAATGCGCTCGAGCCAGCGGGCGCCCTCATCAAGTGTAAACGAAAAATCATCTTCGGATATGGTAAGCTTTCTGTTTAGCTCATTGGCCTGTGTCATCAGCTTATCAATTTCCTGCTGCGAAACCGCCCCCGACCTTATCATAACGTGCAGCTTATCACCCAGGGCAATTAATTGCTCCATTTTTTTCTCTGCTTCGCCCCAGGCAACAATCGCCTTGTTAAGGTAAGAAATGCTATGAAAGCGGGTGATCAGGCTGATCATTCCATCAACATCATCGGGGTGATTACGGCCTTCTATAAAACCATCATGGGCGATCCGAAGGTCGGGATTTGATTTTTTAAGTTCGAGGAGGGTTTTATTATCACCAAGCGGAACCTTTAAAAATTCGCGAAAAGCCTGGTAATCCTTTTCCTGGTGCGAGTGTGCATAAACAAACAAACTATAGACAGCGTCTTTCTGCGCTTTTGACCATAAGCCTTCACCATTTACCATAGACCTGACCGAAGAAAGTGTGCCTACTGCAAACCAAAGGGTACATACCTCGAGAGTAACCAGCAAAGTCATTATTCCAACTGTAAAATACAGTTTATTAGATATGGTAATATCTCTTAGTTTTTTCTTCAAAAATAAAATTATCATTGAGAAAGGATTAGCCATGACTTTATAGCGTGGTTAAAATGAAGAATGAAAATGAGTAAAATGGCTAAACATTATCTACATAATCTATTAATTTTATTTTAACTTCTAAATAAATATTTGCTGTTTCAATTTACTTATACGAAACTTGTTTGAGTAAGTTTCCGCTATTTTTTGAGATAAAAAAGTGGTTTCGCCTGTTCTCCCCGAAGAAAAATTGACAGAAATCCCTCCCTGCCACTTCATATCCCAACACACTCTTCCCGTTGGGAAAAAAATATTTCGAACAATCGAGGTTAAAACCCGTGGTTAAATAATGTTTCGGGCCGATGGTGGTTTAATGAGAAATTAAAGGAGATGTTCCGTTAATTAACCCGTATTCTTCGCCGTAATGCGGTATCGCTCGGGCGAGGAGCCTATTTTTTAAATATGCGCGAGAAATAGTAGGGATTTTCATAACCCAGACAGGCAGCTACGGTCTTTATTTTATCGCCATCCTGTTCAACATACCAAAGAAAGTGCTATATTGTATTGGAAATCTTCCTGGGAGCCATTGCGTGGTGCAGTTGGGGCGGTTTGGGCAATTATAAGATACTTTCAGTTTTGTTGATTTGTATAATGGCTGTGCTTTTCTACCTGTTCAGATAATATATAATACATGAATTCATTCAAGATACTTGTCGTCATTTTAATAATGTCAAGCTGGATTGGTTTTGGACTTTATATCCGAAACCAGCGCAGTAAACCTCAAAATAATAAAGATGCACCAAAAGTGGCCACTATAAATGTGCAGCGCTTTGGCATGGTAACTGGCTTGAAGCCCGAAAAAATGGCTTATTATAAAAAGCTGCACGCTGATGCCGGGTCGGGGTTATTAAAAAAAATTGCCGAATTTAATATTCACAATTATTCCATCTACATTCAAAAAATTGAAAACAAGTACTTTTTGTTTAGCTACTTTGAGTACTCTGGCGTTGATTTAAAGAAAGACATGGCTAAAATGGCCGCCGACACCGCTACCCAACACTGGTGGAAAGAAACAGACCCAACACAAAACCCGTTCCCCGAAACTGTTGCACAAAAAAAGCAATGGCAAAATATGGAGGAAGTGTTCCATACTGATTAAAATGTTACTTAGTAGTTGTTTAAAACACCCACACATCAAATATTCACGTCATTGCTTCGTGCCTCTCAAGAGCGGTCCATTCATTCTTAATGAGCATTAAGATGCATTTTAGCGCTAATATTCCATTCATAGCAAAAGGAAACAATATTTATCTTTAATAGATTTTTGTTTATTTACCAATTTGAATTATCGGTAATAACATAATAATTTGCTAAGATTGGTGTATTGTAGCGGCTGTTTATACTGATATTTAGCCCATCCGATTTAAACTTAAAATGATAAAAAAAATAATTCGCATCAGTTTTATTGCCTTTGTAGCCGTATACTCCGGTAAAGTAAATGCCCAGCGCCATGCGGCTAAAATCAGCCCGCAAGACTTAGCTATAYGGGACGATAAACCCGCAAAAACCTGGATGACCGAAGCTTACCCCATGGGTAACGGCCGCTTTGGAGGCATGGTTTTTGGAGGCGTGGCCAGGGAACATATCCAGTTTAACGAGATCAGCCTGTGGACGGGAGATGAAACCGAAACCGGCGCATACCAGGCCTTTGGCGATTTGTTTATTGATTTTAAAGGGAAGGACACCAGCATGGCGGCACCTGCAAACTACCGCAGGCAGCTGGATCTCAGTAAAGCCATTCAGCAGGTAGCTTATACCGATGGCGGTGTAGCTTACAAGCGCGAATACTTTTGCAGTTTTCCCGATAAAGTAATGGTGCTGCGTTTTAGTGCCGATAAAAAGAACGCTTATTCGGCCATCATTAGCTTAAAAGATGCACATGGTACAAAAGTTACCGGCAACGGCACTGCTTTGCAGTTTGAGGGTAAGCTGGATAATGGCCCGGCTTACCAGGCATCCATCGTAGTAAAAACAGAAGGTGGTACTGCCACAGTTGAAAGCGATGGAAAAGGCGGCTCACAGCTTAATATTAACCGGACTAATGGTTTTACAATATTGCTTTCGGCAGCAACAGATTATAGCAACAAGCGCGAACAGCATTGGCGCGGCGAAGCTCCTGGTATTAAAGTAAAGCAAAACCTGAATTCTGCATCAGCCAAAACATACCTGCAGTTATCGGGCAATCATATAGCCGACTACCAAAGTTTGTTTGGCAGGGTTGCTATAAACCTGGGCACAACACCGTCGCCAATAGCAGCCGAACCAACCTATAAACGCCTCATTAATTATAAAAAAGCAACCGACCCCCAACTGGAAGCCCTGCTTTACCAATATGGCCGTTATTTGCTGATCAATTCTTCAAGAAAAGGGGGCTTACCCGCCAATCTGCAAGGGCTTTGGAACGAAAGCAACAACCCGCCATGGCGCAGCGATTACCATTCTAATATTAACATCCAAATGAATTACTGGCTGGCCGAACCAACTAATCTTTCTGAATGCCATTTCCCATACCTCGATTATATCAATAGTATGCGCGAGGTAAAAAAGGTAAGCACCCAAAAAGAATATCCAGGCGTACGCGGCTGGACGGTGAAAACCGAGAACGGGGTATACGGGGGAGGAAGTTTTTTATGGAATACGCCCGGCAGTGCCTGGTACGCACAGGGTATTTGGGAGCACTATGCTTTTACAAAAGATAAAGCTTACCTGCAAAGCTTTGCTTATCCTATCCTGAAAGAGATTGTTGAATTTTGGGACGATCATTTAAAACGCCGCCCCGATGGTACGTTGGTATCGCCGCTGGGCTGGTCGCCAGAGCATGGGCCTACCGAAGATGGGGTAACTTACGACCAGGAAATAGTTTACGATTTGTTTACCAATTATATTGCCGCAGCCGATGTTTTAAATGTCGATAAAACCTACCGCGACCRTGTTGCCGATATGAGGGAGCATTTACTAAAACCTAAAATTGGCAAATGGGGGCAGCTACAGGAGTGGGAAACCGATAGGGATGATCCTAAAGATACGCACCGCCATTCGTCAAACCTTTTTGGTTTGCATCCCGGCAGGCGTATCAGCACCATCAAAACGCCTGAGCTGGCACAGGCCGCTAAAGTAAGTTTACTGGCCCGGGGCGATGTTTCCACAGGGTGGTCGATGGCCTGGAAGATGAACTTTTGGGCACGCCTGCAGGATGGTGACCATGCTTACAAGATCCTTAATAATTTTATAACGCTGGCAGGTGGTTCGGGTGTTGATTATAATAACGGCGGTGGGGTATACGCCAACCTTTTCTGTGCGCATCCGCCGTTCCAGATAGACGGTAACTTTGGTTACACCGCAGGTGTTACCGAAATGCTGCTGCAAAGCCAGACAGATGAGATTCAACTATTGCCGGCCTTGCCAAAAGCATGGTTAAAAGGCAGCGTACAAGGCATCCGGGCCCGCGGCGATTTCGAGGTCACCGATATGGAATGGAAAGATGGAAAAATAACGAAGCTTGCCATTAAATCACTGGCAGGCGGGGTTTGTAAGCTCAGATCGCCAAATAAATTGCTGGCCGAAGGAGCAAAAATTCCGGAAACTATGGCTGATAACGAGTATAAATACCAGTTTAATTCAATTGCAGGCAAAACTTATGTTTTTAGAGGCAACTAATAGCATGCAGCGCGGGCACAGGTATTTAATTCCCTTTTTTCTTGTCGCTGCTATTTATTTTGGTTTGCCTGCCCGCGCTGCAATAAAATATCCGGTCATCAATGACCGGATCATATCGCCGGGTAATACCGCTTACTATATCGATGCTAAAAAGGGCAGTGATGATAACCKGGGAACTGATCGGCATAACGCCTGGAAAACATTTAAACAGGTAAACAAAAGGATCTTTTCTGCCGGCGACAGGATAACAATTATTGGTTCGGCTGAGTTTAAGGAATCCTTGTTCCTGGTGGCGCGTGGCAGCAGTAAAAAGCATGTTAAGCTCATCTTTTTAAAAGGAACCTATAATTTTTACCCCGAAACAAGCTTTAAAAAGCAATTTTTTATATCGAATACTAACGATGATGCATATACGCCAAAGGCTATTGCAATATATATCGACAGTTCAAGGTATGTAGATATTGAGGCGTGGGATGCAAAAATGGTGATGCGTGGAAAAATGATAGAGACCTGTATAGATCATAGCGAAAATATAAGCATTCATGGCGCTACCTATGATTATCACAGGCCAACAGTATCCGAGTTGAAAGTGCTTAAAACGGCTGATAACTTCGCCGAACTGAAGATTCACTTCGATTCAAAATACAGCATTAAGGATAGCCTGCTTACCTGGGAAGGAGAAGGCTGGCGTCATAATCCCATCTCGTTATGGCAGGTGTTTGACCCTGCAACGGGCGACCTGCAACGTACAGATATTAACATGAATGGGCTGAAGTATGCAGAAACCGGTGCAAACCTGCTAAGGGTGTACTTTAAAAAGAATCCAGGTTTTAAAACCGGCCTCATTTATCAAAACCGGGATATTTTAAGGGATTGTACTGGCATATTT
>NZ_JBFUKF010000096.1:0-15762 GCF_056400985.1 Mucilaginibacter sp. P4_G9
ATGTACAAATTACAGATGTGCAGATGTTGGAAGTAGATATGCGGATGTGCAAATTACAGATGTGCAGATGTTGGAAGTAGATATGCGGATGTGCAAATTACAGATGTGCAGATGTTCGCTTGTGTAATCAAATACTAACCAGTTAAAAAAAACAATAGCCTCATTTTTTAAAAATTTGAGGCTATTGTTTTATAGCCTTTATAATAATTTGCACATCTGAAATTTGAAATCTGCACATTTGCCTCCCGAAATCTGCATATTTGCACATCTGAAATCTGAAATCCGCACATATGCATTTCATCTATCCGGCTTTTTTATTTGCATTACTTACGTTAGCCATTCCTGTACTTATCCATTTATTCAACTTTCGTAAGTTTCAGAAGGTAAATTTCAGCAATGTTCAATTTTTAAAGGAGATCCAGGAGCAGCAATCATCCCGCAGAAATTTAAAGGAAAGATTGATTCTTGCATCAAGATTACTGGCATTGGCTTTCCTTGTTTTTGCTTTTGCACGGCCTTTTATCCCTGCTCAAAATACTGCTAACGCGGGAAGGCAGAATGCTGTAAGTGTTTTTGTTGATAACTCATACTCTATGCAAACCCTTAACCGCGAAGGTTCGTTGCTGGATGATGCCAAACAAAAGGCCAAAGAAATAGCATCGGCATACAATTTAAATGACCGTTTCCAATTGCTCACGCAGGATTTTGAAGGCCGCCACCAGCGCTTGCTGAGCCGTGATGAGTTTAATGACGAGGTAGACCAGGTAAAGATCAGCCCTCAAAGTCGTACCCTGCAGCAGATCGTTAGCAGGCAGCAGGGTTTATTAGAGACACAACCAGGCGCAGCCAGATCTGTCTACCTCATATCCGATCTGCAAAAAAACATGGCCGGTAAGCCTTTGGAAACCGATAGTGGCATAGCTATCAGTTTAATTCAGCTTAGGGCGGGTAACCTGCCCAATGTTGCTGTTGATTCTGTTTGGCTGTTAAGCGCCATACATCGCCCCGGCGAAAGCGAAAAGCTGGTTGTTCGCCTGCACAATTACGCGGCTGAAAAGGCAGAGAAAATTCCACTTAAAGTATTAATAAACGGTGCGCAAAAAGCATTGGGTAGTTATACCCTCGCGGCACGATCGGTACAAAACGATACATTATCATTTATGGGACTGCAGGCAGGCTGGCAACAGGGTGAGGTGCAATTACAGGATAATCCGGTAACCTTTGATAATAAGTTTTATTTCAGCTTTAATGTGGCGCAGCAGATGCCGGTTTTGTTGATAGATGGAGGTATACCCAACCCATATCTTAAAGCTGTTTTCGGGGCCGATCCATTTTTTAAAATCCAACGCACACCCGATGGTAATGTTGATTACGCTGCATTAAATAGCTACCCGTTAATTGCCATAAGCGATATTAAAGCCATATCTTCGGGACTGGCGCAGCAATTAAAAACCTATGTATCCAAAGGAGGCACACTGGTTATTTTCCCCCCGGTTGATATCGATCTGGCAAATTATCGTTTGTTTCTGCAAGTTTTGAATGCTGCCTATCCCGAAAAACTAATAACCGAAGCAAGCAAGGTATCCGGCCTTAACCGCCAAAGCCCGGTATTTAAAAACGTTTTCGAAAGCTTTCCCGCAAACCCCGACCTGCCCGCGGTTAAAAAATATTATCAGTTAAGTACTTCACGCGGCACTTCCGATAACCTGATGACTTTAGCCGCCGGTCTGCCTTTTTGGGCTGGTTACGCCAGCGGACGAGGTAAAGTTTATGTATCCGCGGTGCCACTTCACGAGGATTTTAGCAACCTGCCCCGGCATGCTCTTTTTGTGCCTGTATTGTTCAGGATTGCTTTATTAAGCGGGCATGATCTGCCGCTGTTTTACACCCTGGGGCAGGATGAAGCTTTGGAAATACCACCTGTACAGATTAGCGAAAAGCAGTTGCTTAAGTTAAACAAAGACGAACAAACCAGCATCCCGGACGTGCGGCAGCAGGAGGGAAGCACGCTGCTTTATGTATCAGACCAGTTGCATCAACCCGGAATTTATACTTTAAAAAAGCAGGATAGTACGCTGGCTGCGCTGGCCTTTAACGATAACCGGAGCGAATCTGACATGAGCTATCTTACGTCATCTGCTTTAAAAGAATTTATGCCTAAAACAACCGCCTTAATTACAGGTGGTAATGCATCTTTAAAAGGTATTGTTACCGAAACAAATTTAGGTACACAATTATGGAAACTTTGTATAATTTTGGCATTGATTTTTCTGGCTGCCGAAATTTTGCTTATCAGGTACTTTAAACCCGATATGCAGGCTGCAAAGCAACCAGTTTAATCAACAAAAATCCTTAAAGCAGTGCTAATGAATTTGCTTATCAAATCTGCCACTATCCTTGATCCCGGATCACCCTTTCATCAACAAGTTGCCGATATTTTAATTAAAAACGGGGTTATCTCCCGCATTGCCGAAGATATTGAAGCCGATGCTGACCTGGTAGATGGTGAAGGTAAATATGTATGCCCCGGTTTTTTCGATCTTAACTGCAACATTGGCGAATTAGGGCTGGAAACCAAAGAGGATATGCGCACAGGTACCCGGGCAGCCGCCGCCGGCGGTTTTACCGGTGTGGCCATGATGCCAAACACCGTGCCGCCAGTACATTCAAAGGCCGAAATTGAGTACCTGCTTAACCGTGCAAAGGGCAACCTGGTAGATGTGTATCCTTTAGGAACCATATCGCACAAGCGCGAAGGAAAGGACCTGGCCGAAATGTACGATATGTATTTGAGCGGGGCCAAAGCCTTTACCGATGGTAACCGACCTGTACAGGATGCCGGCCTTATGGAGCGTGCATTGTTATATGCCCAGGGATTTGACGCGCTGGTTTTCTCGTACCCCGAAGATACCGCTATAGCAGGTAAGGCAAAGGTGAACGAAGGTGAGATCAGCACGCTGCTGGGTATGAAAGGAATCCCTTCGCTTGCCGAGGAACTGATGATAGCCCGCGATCTTTACCTGGCCGAATACACGGTATCAAAAATACATTTCAGCACCATATCAACCGCCCGCTCTGTTGAGCTTATTCGCGAGGCTAAACGTAAGGGCCTGGAAGTTACCTGCGATGTGGCTGCTCATCATCTTGTACTCACAGATGAAGCCTTGCTGGGCTTTGATACTCAATATAAGGTAAAACCCCCGCTGCGTACCAAAGATGATGTTAAAGCGCTTATAAAGGGCTTAAAGGATGGCACAATTGATGCCATTGTATCGCAGCATACCCCACATGAAATTGAGTTTAAGGATGTGGAGTTTGAGGTAGCCGAGTATGGTATAATAGGCTTTCAGACAACATTAGCGTTAGCCCTGCTATCAGGGTTGCCGGTGGAGTTATTGGTTGAGAAACTTTCCATCAACCCCAGGGAAATTTTGGGGGTGGAGGTGCCCGTAATTGCCGAAGGAGAAAAAGCCAACGTTGTGCTTTTTGATATAAATGCTACATGGGAGTATAACAGCAAAAACAACCTGTCTAAGTCGATAAATTCTCCCTTTGTGGGGCAGAACTTAAAGGGCAAAGTGCTGTTAACCTATAACAATCAACAAATACTTAAATAGAAAACTATGATCGATCCCAAAATAGAAACGGCCTACCAGGCTGCCTTAGAGGCATTTTCTAAATATAATAGCTTTGATGCTACAGGACTAAACGCTGATTTCGGTGATGTTTTCGCATCAGACGAAGATTTTTTAACCAAAGTAGATGCTTTGGACGAAGTGTTTGACAATAATCCCCAGATTGAGGTACTTCGCGAGGTGTTTTTTGATTTGCTGCTGATCAATTTCTTCAGTGCCGATGTAAAGAAACTGGAAGAGGACTACCTGGATACCCCTGAGTGGGAAGACATTGAAGAACAAACGCTTGATCGTGGCACCGAGCTGCTGAACCTGCTATTGTACCTTAACGAATGCGAAGACGAAGATATTGAACCAGAACTTGAAGACTACCTTAAAGAGTTTTTATTGGTTGATGAGGACGAATTCCAGGATGAATACCGTATTTACGAACCTGTTATTGCCAACCAGATTCTGATGGAAAGCCCGGTTGAAGAAATAGCGAATGTAGCTAATAGCTTGCCGGAAGACTCTGAACTTGTTGAACTGTTTTACCCAATGATGTGCTTTTTCCAGAACACCGATCCATCGCCTGAAGCAAAGGCGGTAATAGCCGAAAACGCTTTGGAAAAAGATTTTGACATGGCTGTTTTAGAGATATTGGTTAATTTTCAATAGGCTTTAAACCCATTAATTGATTGTAATAATATGAATGAAGAGATTGATAGAAAGATAAAGAAACAAGGACTTATCAAGGGTTTGTTATTAGGTGGCATATTATCTGTACTGAGCGTCCTTTTTTTTTACTTTATGATTTTGATTGCAAAATCGGCTGTTACTATAACTATTGGCTCGGTGTTGTTTACATATATCCTGCCAATTGGTATATCAATTTTATTTTGCAATGCGCTTAGGAAAAAGATAGGTGGTTTTTGGAGTTTAAGACAAGCCACCACCGGGATTTTTATTATGTTTTTTGCATCGTACTTAATCGTATATATAGTAAAAGACCAGGTGTTTGCAAAAATAATTGAACCTAATATGGCTCATAAAACGGAAGCTGCGATGCTCAATGCACTTAATAAATTAAAAACAAGTAACCCGGAAAGTAAAAAAGAAGCAGATGCAAAAATAGCTGAGATGCAAAAGGCATTTGAGGGTGAAAAAAGTATCACCGTAGGTCAGCAAATTCAGGCATTAGCGATTAGCATTATATTTTTATTTGTTTTATCAATCGTCTTCGCTGCTTTTTTTAAGAATGAGAAGCAAACACAATCCATCGCTTGATAAGCCCATTATAAGGTTGTATACCTCATATAGCAGGCCTCTTCTGAAAAGAAAGGGCCTGTTTTTATTCATAAAAGTGAAGTAAAACAGCTTTATCCAAAAACGCTGCATAAAATAAACATCCGGTGATATAGCTGATTTATGAAATATTGGTTAATTTAGTTAAATAAAAAACCTAAAATCATGACAGTAAAAAAAGCAAGTCCGTCACAACCCGCAATAAAATGGGCATTAATCAGCCTGGTAACATCAATAATAATTACCTACGCCTTTCAGTTTCTTAATGTCGATCCTAATTCTTCTGTTAAATACCTTAATTTTTTGCCTTTTATAGCTTTCTTGTTTTTAACACAAAAGGAGTATCGTGACAATCTTGGAGGCTATATGACCTTTGGTGAAGGTTTCTTATCGGGCTTTTTATATGCGGTTTTCACAGGCATATTATCGGCCATATTTACTTACGTGTACTATGCAATATTAAGCCCCGAAATGGTTGAAAAAATGATTTCCTCTACGCAGGCCCAACTGGAAGCGAAAGGAATGTCGCAGGATCAGATAGATTCGGCCATGAATATAACCCGCAAATATTTCGCGGTTTTTGGCGCTGTAGGGGCTGTTTTCGGTTCTGCAATTATAGGTGCTGTTATAGCCCTTATTGGTGCGGCTATATTTAAAAAAGAACGTTCGCCATTTGATGTAGCCGGTTATGATGATCCACAACCGGTAGATCCAGCTGTTTAATATAAATTGATCAAATAATATTTCGGGCCCTTTCTGATAAGATAGGGCCTTTTTTATATCAATGATTTTTATATACAGTGCCTTGAAAATACCCCACCGTTGATACACCTTTAACATACCTTACGGACACCTTTACATCACCATACCAATACTTGTTCATGCACTTTTGAATAACCTTTGTAATCTCTTGTTTTTTAATTAACTATTTGATAGTAAGGTTTTTGTGTCGTTATTTCCTGATATGTAAGCTCTCTTTTTAAAAAAGAAAGCTGGAAATTATTCTCCGGGGAAGCCGCGATTTTGTTTGTATACAAAGATACAAAAAATATAAAAAACAGTCAATTAATGGTGCGAAAGGATTTTAAACTCCAGGTAACTATGTTGAGGAAATAGATGCAAACAAAACAGCCCGAAAGATAATCTCCGGGCTGTTTAATATGTAGTAAGAAGCTTTTACTTCTTCATTACCTGTTTCACAATATCATTGCCAAAAACAAATACCATCAGCGTAACCAGTATAACAAAACCTACTATCTGGGCGCGCTCCAGGAACTTATCGCTTAACGGCTTACCCTTTATCATCTCCACGATGAGAAATACGGCATGGCCACCATCCAGCGCCGGGATTGGCAACAGGTTCATTAAGGCCAATACCATTGATAAAAAGCCTACAAGGCTCCAAAAATGGACCCAATCAATAGTGCTGCCGAATAGGTTGGCTATTGCAACCGGACCGCTTACTGCTTTGTTAAATTTTACATCGCCTTTAAATATTTTACCTAAACCTTTGGCATTATCCGTAAAGGTGCTTATGGCTCTTGATGCGCCTATCGGCAACGAAGCAAAAAAGCCATATTTAATGGTCCTGATCTCTGGGAAATCCTTTTTAGACCGGGCGAAGCCTATGGTTCCCTCGGGGGTTACCTGCACTTTTAAAGGCAAAATAGCATTATTGCGTTTAACGCMCAGTTCAACCAGTTTGCCTTTGTTAACCGAAAGCTGGTTTTGTATTTCGTCGAAAAAGGCAGTAGGCTGGCTGTTTAGGGATACTATGCTATCGCCTTTTTGTAAGCCTGCTTTTTTAGCATTGCCGTATACAGAATCAACCGAGAATTTAGTACGGGGCATACGGCTTATAAATTCCTCAATCCCTTGATCGCTAAGGTCATTCAATATAGTACGCGGTACTGTAATGCTTTTTGTTTCGGTGCCGCGCTGAACAGTGAAAACCGTGTTTTCAAGCAAAACTTTCGGGCTGGTAAGGTCGTCAAAACGTTCAACGGTTTTTCCGTTAACAGCGGTTATTTTGTCACCGGGTAATAACCCTATCTTTTTACCAATTACACCCGGTACAATACCATATTTAGCGCTTGAGTTTGGAATATAGCTTTCCCCAAAACGCATGGTCAGGATCCAGAATATCAAAATCCCAAGGATGATATTTACCGTAACGCCGCCAAGCATTACAATTAAGCGCTGCCAGGCCGGTTTTGAACGGAACTCCCAGGGTTGCGGCGGACCGGCCAGTTGGTCGGTATCCATTGATTCATCTATCATACCGGCAATTTTAACATAACCACCCAAAGGCAGCCAGCCAATACCGTATTCAACACCTTTATATGTAAATTTAAACAGGCTTATGTTCCATGCATCAAAAAACAGGTAAAACTTCTCTACTTTAATCCCAAAGGCACGTGCCGCTAAAAAATGACCCAGCTCGTGCAGGATTATTAAAATTGAAAGGCCCAGTACAAGCTGGCCCACCATTATCACTATACTCATTAATTTATATTTATCTATTTAATAGTGTATTGCCTTTAACGGCAATTTTTGTATAAAATTTTGCGCAAAGATGCGTGTTTCTTCGTCAGTATTCAAATAGTCGGTTAAGGTTGGCTGCGCTATATGCTTTATATGCTGCATGCATTCCTCAATAAGGTTGCTCATGGCCAAAAAACCTATGCTGTTATTCAGGAAACCAGCTACGGCGATTTCATTGGCTGCATTAATAATACAAGGCATGTTTCCACCTTGTTTTAAGGCCTGGAACGCTAAATTAAGATTACGAAAAGTTTCCCGGTCTGGTTTTTCAAAAGTAAGATTAGGATAATCGGTAAAGCTAAAGCGTTTAAAATCGTTTTGGATCCGGTCGGGATAAGTGAGCGCGTATTGAATAGGCAACTTCATATCAGGCAATCCCATTTGTGCTTTGATTGAGCCGTCTTTGAACTGCACCATCGAGTGGATGACTGACTGCGGATGAACAATAACCTCTATCTGGTCGGCATCTATATCAAAAAGCCATTTGGCTTCTATTACTTCGAGGCCCTTATTCATAAGCGATGCCGAATCTATAGTGATCTTGGCGCCCATTACCCAGTTGGGATGTTTAAGCGCGTCCTCGCGGGTTACATTAGCCAAAAAATCAACCCCACGACCACGGAATGGTCCTCCTGAAGCGGTGATGATCAACTTTTCGATAGGATTAGCTTCTTCACCGGCAAGGCATTGAAATATAGCCGAATGTTCTGAATCAACAGGAAGGATTTTTACACCATGTTGTTTGGCAAGGGCTGTTACAATTTCGCCGGCTACAACCAGGGTTTCTTTATTGGCCAGGGCAATATCCTTGCCCGATTTAATGGCGGCAATAGTAGGCTCCAACCCCGCAAAGCCAACCATAGCGGTAAGCACTATGGCAATCTCCGGATGGGTAACCGTATCAATAATAGCCTGGTGCCCTGCAAGCACCTTTGTTGGCTGGTGGGCCAATGCTTCTTTTACCTGCAGGTATTTACCTTGATCGCATATTATAGCATACTCAGGCTCAAATTCAATGGCCTGGCTAATGAGCAGATCGGCATTGGAATGTGCTGTAAGTAAAAAAGCCCTGAACAGGTTACTGTTACCCTTTATAACCTGGAGGGTTTGCGTACCTATACTGCCTGTTGAGCCAAGTATGGCAATGTTTTTTATCTGATTACTCAATGAAGCTTTAATATTTAAAATCGTCTTTGCTTCGTACTTCGCACTGACGGGTGGTATTTTTTATTTGCTAATATACTCTTTTAATCCATCAGCTATCTTCCTGTCATTTGATAGCCGTGGCACTTTATTCTGTCCCCCAAGTTTACCTTCGGAGCGCATGTAATTAATGAACGCGTCTTTTTGCAGGCTTTGGATGATCAAAGGTTGTAAAATGTTACCTTCAATCAGGTCAAAATAGTAAATATTTTTCTTTTGCAGGGCTTTATCTACTTTTATGGCAAATGCCTGAAGATTGGAAGGTGGCGTACCAAACTCCACAAACCACTCGTGATAGGGGAGCTGCCCTGCAGGCGGATTGACCTGTGGCGCAACCGTGAACTCAATTACATCAACACCTTCTTGTTTAGCTACGCTCATTAAGGCATGCTCAACCTCTTCACCAATCACATGCTCGCCAAATGCAGAGATATAATGTTTGATGCGGCCGGTTACGATGATCTTATACGGGTTTTTAGAAATGAATTTAATAGTATCGCCCAAACTRTAACCCCATAAACCTGCACTTGTGTTCATGATAAGGGCGTAGTTTTTTTCCAGTTCAACATCTTTAATGTTGATACGGGTGGGGTATTCATTAAAATATTCTTCGGATGGAATGAACTCATAAAATATGCCCGAATCGACCAATAACAGCAATCCTTTTTCTTTCTGCGAATCCTGGAAAGCAATGAAGCCTTCCGATGCAGGATAAGTTTCGATGGAATCGATTTTAAAACCGATGCTTTCTTCCATCCGGGCTCTGTACGGCTCGTAGTTTACCCCGCCATGAACGTAAAGTTTAAAATTGGGAAAGATCTCTTTCACCTTTTTGCCCCCGGCTTTTGCCGAAAGCCGGTCAAAATACATCTGGCACCAGGGTGGTATGCCCGATATAAGGCGCATATCCTGGTTAAAGGTTTCTTCAACAATGGCATCAACTTTTTGCTCCCAGTCCTCAATACAATTGGTATCATAAGCTGGTAAGCGGTTTTTTTGCAGGTAGGCCGGTACATGATGAGCTACAATACCCGAAAGCCTGCCGATTGAAACGCCGTTTTTTTCTGCCAGTACAGGGCTCCCTTGTAAAAATATCATTTTACCATCCACAAAATGGGCATTGCCGGTTTCGTGAATGTAGCTGAGCAGGGCATTGCGGGCAGCCTTGATATGCTGTGGCATACTTTCTCTTGATATCGGGATGTATTTAACACCCGATGTAGTGCCCGATGTTTTGGCAAGATAGGCCGGTTTACCCGGCCATAATACGTTTTCTTCGCCGTTTACAACCCGATCTATGTACGGGCGCAGGTCCTCATAATCGTGAACAAGTACGTTTCTCTTAAAATCTTCGTAGTTGTTGATCTGCGAGAAATTGTGCGCTTTACCAAAAGCGGTATCTTTTGCCTGGAATACCAGGTTGCTGAATGTTTTTTGCTGCAGGGCGGGCGCGTTTTTACGTATGTGGTTAAGCTCTCTGTTTACCAGGGCCGCAAATACTTTACTCAATACAGATTTTAAACCCATTGTTTAATTGGTTTCGGCAATGTCGTCATCTACATCCAGGTGGCTGTAAACTAATTTACGGTAAGTAACCATAATTATTACCTGTATAAAAGGAAAAGTAAGAATGAACCAGCAATAAAATGCCAGCCTGAAAATAAACCCTCCTTTTTCATCTAAGCCGGTAAGATTAATAATAAGGAAAACCGGGATCAGCGCTAAAATCAATATGCCCATTATGATAGCAAATATGCCAAGCGTTTTAAAAAAATTATCTTTAGTTATTTCAAAGCTTTGCCTAAGGGATTCTATGGGTGAAGAGTCATCATCCACAATAAAACAAATACAAAAGATGCTCCGCAGGCTGATGTAAAGGATCAAAAGCAGTTCAATGGTTTGAAAGATGCTTTCGAAGCCCAAAGTACGCTCGGCCAATAAATAAAAGAAAAATAATACCGCAACCAGCAAGGCTGTTAATAAACCAATGATCACAAAGTTGAAGGTCATCCTAAGTGAAGGCAGGATGTCTTTAAACTCAAATTCATAGTATTCCCTATCCATTAGGGTTAGTATCAGCTTATAAAAGCTTAAACCTATATAGCATTGTATTATAAGTTGAACAAATATGAAAATGAATTTGGTTAAAAAATCATTTTCGAGCAGGATAAATGCTTTAATAAAATCTACACCCTCATTAATAAACAGCGAAATAACCGAGTATACTACCAAAAGGGCAAAATTTTTCTTTAATACATTCCATGCAGTTTTAATGGTTTCCGCAACAGAAAAAGTGTGGTACATAGGTGGTTATGATCTGTTTAAAATTACCCGCTTCCAAAAATCCTGCATAAATCCTATCCCGTAGGCTGTAAGTTGAGTGAAGGCCGCAATAATGCTCAAAAATGCAATTTTTGCTGATTTGTTTTTCCACCAAGCGTGAAAAAATATTAACAAAATAATAACGGCCAGTATAAAGTTACCCAACCCGGCTATTTGCCAGCCAAGCAGGTTAAAAATTAACGTAAAAATAATGAAAAGCGTAAAAGCTGCCGGAAAAAAATGTACAGCCTTTAGTTCCCTTGGGAAAAATTTATAAATATTGATTCGCGCTCTTCCAAAAAAATGCAGTTGTTTAAAAAACTGGATAAAATTGGTCCGCCTTTTATGGAAAACAATAGCATCCGGTATCAACCCGATCCTGAACCCCATAGAATGGATGCGGATACTGTACTCAATATCCTCGCCAAGGCGTGTTATGATAAAACCGCCCGCCTTTTCCCATACCTGCCTTGATACCCCCATATTAAAGCTGCGCGGGTGAAACTGGCCGATGCCATTTTTATTACCGCGTATGCCGCCCGTAGTAAAAGGGGAGGTCATGGAGTAGCTGATGGCTTTTTGCGTTGGTGTAAATGAAGCATGCGCCCCATCCGGGCCACCGTAAGCATCTAAATAATTTGAGGCTAAAGCATTGTTCACTATCTGCAGGTAATCAGCCGGGATTAAACAATCCGAATCGAATATAACAAAGTAATCGCCTTTGGCCCGTTCAAAACCAAAGTTGCGGGTAAAGCCCTGGCCCTCGTTGGCTTTTTTAAAGTAGCGAACATCAAGTTTATCGGCAAAGCTGTTTACAATAATTTCGGCATCGTTAACAGAGCCATCTTCTATCACCAAAACCTCAAAATTCCGGTACGTTTGCAGTACAAGGGTATCCAGCAGTTCTTTAATCTCCTGCGGGCGGTTATATAATGGAATGATGATGGAAAAAAACATGCCTTTATTTTAGATGTGCAGATTTCAGATGTGCAAATGTGCAGATGAAGCCGCAGATTTTATGATTTTTTGATGTTAAATTTTGATAAGTTTTGCGTCGATGAAGAATATTTTCATTTCCCGGTCCGATTCATCTGCGCATTTGCGGTTTTCATCTGCACATCTGAAATCTGCTTATTTGCACATCAAATCGTCTCTTCTACCTGGTAATGGTTACGTTCRCTTGAATTACGGGAAACCAGTTCGGCAACAAAGCCGGTTAAAAATAGTTGGGAGCCTAAAATGATGGCTACAAGCGCTATGTAAAACATTGGGCTGTCGGTTACATCCCTATACTTTTCGCCATGAGCTATCAGGTAAAGTTTATCACTTATCATCCAAATAGCTATCACAAGCCCGGTAAAAAAGCTTAGTGTTCCCATGGTGCCAAAAAAGTGCATTGGGCGCTTGCCAAACTTGCCTACAAAAAATATGGAAAGCAGATCAAGGAAACCGTTAACAAAGCGGCTCATGCCAAATTTTGTCTTGCCATATTTGCGGGCCCGGTGTTCAACCACCTGCTCGCCAATTTTGGTGAAACCTGCCCACTTGGCCAATACCGGTATATAACGATGCATTTCGCCATACACTTCAATATTTTTAACAACCACACTGCGATAAGCTTTTAAACCGCAGTTAAAATCATGCAGGTTATCAATTCCGCTCATTTTACGGGTGGCAGCGTTAAACAACCGGGTTGGTATAGTTTTGCTTAGCGGATCGTAACGTTTAGCTTTCCAGCCCGATACAAGGTCGTATTTTTCTTCAACAATACGGCGATAAAGCTCTGGGATCTCGTCGGGGCTGTCCTGCAGGTCGGCATCCATTGTGATTACTACATTGCCCCTGGTGGCCTCAAAACCCTTATTTAAAGCAGCCGACTTGCCATAATTACGCCTGAATTTTATCCCTTTTATAAAGGGATTGTTGAAACTTAACTTCCTGATCATTTCCCAGGAACCATCCTTACTGCCGTCATCAATCAATATGATCTCGTAAGTAAAACGGTTATCATCCATCACACGGCTTATCCATGAGGTAAGCTCGGGCAATGATTCTATTTCGTCATAAAGCGGTACTACAACTGATATATCCATTTAGTCGGGATGCAATGTTGGGCTGAAATAAAGTTTGCCCGCAATCATCCGCAAAAATATAAAAAATAGGTAATGGTTTGTACATTGATTTTTGCCTCTCCTAAATCCTTTCTAAAGATAGCCTCACCCAACTCTCTCCAAAGGAGAGGGTTTTATAACTGTTAGATCTTGCAAATCATAACTCCACTCCAAAAGTGAGGATTTATGTGAGGCTTTTTATACTATGTAACTCCTCTATTACGTTAAAAGCACTTGAAAATATTTTTATAACTTGCCCTTCACTATAAATAAAACCCCCTATGAAATTTAATAAAGCAATCCTATTTGTGCTTTTGTGTACTTATGCGGTATTAGGCTATGCGCAAAACGGCGATCAGCAGGGTGTAAAGTACGATCAGCATAAAGTGTTTAGCCCTTTATTTTATCCCGACAAGGGTAACGAATTCAGGAACGCCGGTGGCGCACCCGGTTCAAAATACTGGCAAAACCGGGCCGATTATAAACTCAATGTTACGTTAGATACTGCAAAGCACCGTATTGATGGTACTGCTGTTATTACCTATACAAATAACAGTCCGGATGCATTGACATTTTTATGGCTGCAGGACGATCAAAATATTTACCGGGAGGATTCAAGGGCAGAAGCTGCGAGCGGTCTTAACGGTGGCCGCTTTGCTAACAAAAGCTACACCCGGGGCGATGAAATAAAGGCTATCTATATTATCAAAAACGGCAAAACCGAAAAAGCCGATTACCTGGTGACAGATACGCGCCTGCAAATTAAACTCAAAGACTCACTTAAAGCGACCGGCGGCAAGTTGCAGATAAAAATAGAATATGGTTTTGAGATTCCACAATATGGTACCGACCGTATGGGCCGCCTGCAAACCAAAAACGGTTGGATATACCAGTTGGCGCAATGGTACCCGCGCATGGAGGTTTACGATGATGTAAGCGGCTGGAATACCTTACCATACCTTGGCGCAGGCGAGTTTTACCTGGAGTATGGCAATTTTGATTATACCATTACCGCGCCGGCCGGTTTAATAATAACGGGATCGGGCGAGTTGCTTAATCCGTCGGAGGTTTATTCGCCATCAACCATTGCCCGGCTTGCTGCTGCCCGCAACAGCGATAAAACGGTAATGATTAGGGATGAGGCTGATATTTTGCGTGGTAATGATCATGCTAAAAAGCCACTGGTAACCTGGCATTTTGCCTGCAAAAACGCCCGTGATATAGCCTGGGCAGCTTCAAAAGCATTTATATGGGACGCAGCCCGTATTAATCTGCCCGGCGGTAAAAAGGCGTTGGCGCAATCTGTATACCCTGCAGAGGCAAAAGGGAGCAATGCCTGGAGCCGTTCAACAGAATATGTAAAGGCGGCCATTGAATTATATTCAAACCAATGGTTTGAGTATACCTATCCCGTAGCGACTAACGTTGCCGGTACTGTTGGGGGTATGGAATACCCTGGAATTGTTTTCTGCGGATCGGAGAATAAAACCGGTAGCTTATGGGAAGTTACCAACCACGAGTTTGGGCACAACTGGTTCCCGATGATAGTAGGCTCAAATGAGCGTAAATATGCCTGGATGGACGAAGGTTTTAATACCTTTTTAAATAACGTGGATACCCGTGTTTTTAATAAAGGTGAATATTATGAGGCAACAGATCAGCAAAAAGCAGCTTCTGGTTTGTTTAGCGCCGATGCAGAACCCATTATGAATATCCCCGATGTTTTACAGGAGAATTTTTTAGGTGTGGCGGCCTRTGAAAAACCGGCTTTGGGTTTAACCATTTTGCGCGAACAGATCCTGGGCGAACAGCGATTTGATTATGCTTTCCGCACCTATATTAAACGCTGGGCCTTTAAGCACCCAACACCATGGGATTTTTTCCATACCATGGATAATGCCGCAGGCGAAGACCTGAGCTGGTTTTGGAACGAGTGGTTTTTTACCACCTGGAAGCTTGACCAGGGCATAGGCGCAATTAATTATCCTGATGGGGATGCCTCTAAAGGAGCATTTATCACCATTGAGAACCTGGAAGAAATGGCCTTGCCGGTTACCATCAGTATAAAAGAAGAAAACGGTAAAACAGGTATTGTAAAGCTGCCTGCCGAAATATGGCAACGCGGCGRAGTATGGACATTCCCTTATAAATCAACTTCGAAGATAATTGTTGCAACCATTGATCCTGATCATAAGCTGCCCGATGTAAATACCGAAAATAATTCATTTAGCGGTTTACCTGTACCAAAAGGAGTAACGGCGGCCAGTGTTATAAAAAACTATCTTGATGCAATTGGCGGTGCTGATAAACTGAAAAATATAAAGGACCTGCAAATATCATCAACGGCAAGTGTACAGGGTTCAGAGGTGCAAATGGTTACCAGGTATCGCACACCGGGAATGTTTTTTCAACAAATCACCGTACCATCATACAGTAACCTGGTGCTTAGTCATATTTTGGTTAATGATAATAACATAAGCGTAAAGCAGGTAAACCGTGATGTTCCTTTAGATGATGTAGCCAAAAAATTGGTAAAAGAAAAAAGTAAACCTTTCCCCGAACTGGATTATCAAAATAACGGCATTACTATGGTACTTGATTCAACCCTTAAGGTTGTAAATAATGAGATGGCTTATGAAATTGACATAAATATCGCCGATGGC